>NZ_JBHVJC010000004.1:0-3681 GCF_042799315.1 Streptomyces sp. NPDC057702
GTTCGTCCTGAGCCAGGATCAAACTCTCCATGAATGCCTCCGGGATATCCCGGCGAACACACACGATAAGAGCGGAACACCAACCGGAATAAGATCAGTGTTCACAGCGTCCTCGCTGTGCTGCCTCCCACCCGTAAAAGAGCGGAAGGACTTTTTCAAAGGAACCTCGCCTCTCGAACAGTGTCGAGAAGACGGGGTATCAACATATCTGGCGTTGACTTTTGGCACGCTGTTGAGTTCTCAAGGAACGGACGCTTCCTTCGGTCCCGTTTCACCGGGCCCTCCGGGCGCTTCCCTTCGGTGTTTCCAACCTTACCAGATCCTTTTCCCGGTCATTTTCGACTGGAATTTGTTTCCGGTGGCCGTTGGAAGGCCTTTGCCTTTCGGCGTGATTTCGACTTTACCAGATTTCTCTGAGTCGAATTCCCACCGTCTTCGGTCCCTTCCGTACGCACGAAGGCGACGGGTTCCCGATCTGGTGGAGCCGTAAACGTACTGGACGGCCGCAGCCGGAGGCAAATCGAGTCCGGCGGCGGCCGTCCGCGTACGAAGGGAACGTCAGACCTCGACGACGACCGGCAGGATCATCGGTCGCCTGCGGTAGCTCTCGGAGACCCACTTGCCGATCGCACGGCGCACCAGCTGCTGGAGCTGGTGCGGCTCGCCGACGCCGTCGGCCGCGGCCTTGGCAAGGGACTCCTCGATCTTGGGCGTGACGGCCACGAAGGCCGCGTCGTCGATGCCCGTGCCACGGCCCTGGAGGTGCGGGCCGCCGACGATCTTGCCTGTCGTGCTGTCCACCACCACGAAGACGGAAATGATGCCCTCGTCCCCGAGGATGCGGCGGTCCTTGAGGGAGGACTCCGTGACGTCGCCGACCGAGAGGCCGTCCACGTACACGTATCCCGCCTGGACCTTGCCGACGATCTTGGCGATGCCGTCGACCAGGTCGACGACCACCCCGTCCTCGGCGATGACCACCCGGTCCTTGGGGACTCCGGTCAGTGCGCCGAGCTCCGCGTTGGCCCGCAGGTGACGCCATTCGCCGTGCACCGGCATCAGGTTGCGCGGCTTGCAGATGTTGTAGAAGTACAGCAGCTCGCCGGCCGAGGCGTGGCCGGAGACGTGCACCTTGGCGTTGCCCTTGTGGACGACGTTCGCGCCCCACCGGGTGAGCCCGTTGATCACTCGGTAGACCGCGTTCTCGTTGCCGGGGATCAGCGACGAGGCCAGGATGACGGTGTCGCCCTGCACGATGCGGATCTGGTGATCGCGGTTGGCCATGCGGGACAGCGCCGCCATGGGCTCGCCCTGCGAGCCCGTGCACACCAGCACGACCTCGTCGTCGGGGAGGTCGTCCAGGGCGCGTACGTCCACGACGAGGCCCGGTGGAACACGGAGATAGCCCAGGTCGCGGGCGATGCCCATGTTGCGGACCATGGAGCGGCCGACGAAGGCCACACGGCGCCCGTACTCGTGGGCCGCGTCCAGGATCTGCTGGATGCGGTGCACGTGGCTGGCGAAGCTCGCCACGATGATGCGGCGGTCCGCGCTGGCGAAGACCTGGCGCAGCACACCGGAGATGTCGCGTTCAGGGGCGACGAAGCCGGGCACCTCGGCGTTGGTGGAGTCCGAGAGCAGCAGGTCGATGCCCTCCTCGCCGAGCTTGGCGAAGGTGGGCAGGTCGGTGAGGCGACCGTCCAGCGGCAGTTGGTCCATCTTGAAGTCGCCGGTGTGCACGGCCATGCCGGCCGGGGTGCGGATGGCGACCGCGAGAGCGTCCGGGATCGAGTGGTTGACCGCGACGAACTCGCAGTCGAAGGGGCCGATCCGCTCGCGGTGCCCCTCGGTGACCTCCAGCGTGTAGGGCCGGATGCGGTGCTCCTGGAGCTTCGCCTCGATCAGCGCGAGGGTCAGCTTGGAGCCGATGAGCGGGATGTCCGGCTTCTCGCGGAGCAGGTACGGCACGCCGCCGATGTGGTCCTCGTGCCCGTGGGTGAGCACGATGCCGTCGATGTCGCCGAGTCGGTTACGGATGGACGTGAAGTCCGGCAGGATCAGGTCAACTCCGGGCTGCTCCTCCTCGGGGAAGAGCACTCCGCAGTCGACGATCAGCAGCCGTCCGCCGTACTCGAAGACGGTCATGTTGCGGCCGATCTCGCCGAGACCGCCCAACGGGGTGACGCGCAGGCCACCCTTGGGAAGCTTTGGCGGCGGGCCGAGTTCTGGGTGCGGATGACTCAAAAGACTCTCCTTACCACGCGCGCCACATGTCCTCTGCTCCGCTGGGAGCGGGCAGAGAGGCACGTGGCGCGGGTGTCATTCGTGCACTTGCAAATGGGCCGGTATTCGGTTGTGAAGTCCGTGGTTAGAGCTGTACCCCACCAGCGGCAAGATCTCGCTTGAGCTGCTCGGTCTCGTCCGCGGAGAGCCCCACGAGGGGCAGTCGCAGCGGGCCGGCGGGCAGGCCCTGGAGGGTGAGCGCGGCCTTGGTCGTGATGACGCCCTGGGTGCGGAACATGCCGGTGAAGACGGGGAGCAGCTGCTGGTGGATCTCCGCCGCCTTGGCCACGTCGCCGGTCAGGTGCGCGTCGAGCAGGGCGCGGAGTTCGGGGCTGACCAGGTGGCCGACGACGGAGACGAAGCCGACGGCGCCGACGGAGAGCAGCGGGAGGTTCAGCATGTCGTCGCCGGAGTACCAGGCCAGTCGCGAGCGGGCGATGGCCCAGCTCGCGCGGCCGAGGTCGCCCTTGGCGTCCTTGTTGGCGACGATGCGGGGGTGCTCGGCGAGCCGGACGATGGTCTCGGTGCTGATCGGAACACCGCTGCGGCCGGGGATGTCGTAGAGCATCACGGGCAGCTCGGTGGCGTTGGCGATGGCCGTGAAGTGCTGGAGCAGGCCCTCCTGCGGGGGCTTGCTGTAGTACGGCGTGACGGCGAGCAGGCCGTGGGCACCGGCCGCGGCGGCGGCGCGGGACAGTTCGACGCTGTGCCGCGTGTCGTTGGTGCTGGCTCCGGCGACGACGTGAGCCCGGTCGCCGACCGCCTCGACGACGGCCCTGACGAGGGTGGCTTTCTCCGCATCGCTGGTGGTCGGCGACTCGCCGGTGGTGCCGTTGATGATCAACCCGTCGTTGCCCGCGTCCACGAGGTGGGCGGCCAGTCGCTGGGCACCGTCGAGGTCGAGCGCGCCGTCAGCCGTGAACGGCGTGACCATGGCGGTCAGCACGCGCCCGAAGGGGGTCTGCGATGTGGAAGTCGGAGCCATGGGCACCACGCTACTCGCAGCACACCCTTGCACGCTCCCTCGGGGGCCTACAAGGGTCGGACAAAACCGCATGAAACGCGGCACCGCCGGGCCGTATGCGGAACGGGAACGTACGTCGGAGATGAAGGCACCGACACTGCCTGCTCGGGGGTTCAGACAGTGCCGGGCCCATTGATCAGCCTAGATGAACTCCCTCAAAAGCCGCAATACGGACGGCTCGCAGGAGCGAGGGCCGCCCCGTCGAGCTCCGGGTCCGCCCCGTGCATCCGGGCCGCGTCATGTCACGTCGTCCGGTCGGGGGCGGGCCGGCCCCCCCCCCACCGGGGGGGGGAAGTAGGGGTCCTCGCGCCCCGTCGCGGTTAAAACCGCCGGGGGGTGGCGCCAAAAAAAGGGCCACCCCCCCACCAATCAGT
>NZ_JBHVJC010000004.1:3691-283710 GCF_042799315.1 Streptomyces sp. NPDC057702
GGTGGGGTGGTGGGTGGCGCGCCCGGTCGTGCGGGGGGTCGGCCCCGTGCATCGGGGCCGGTTCTTGTCACGGGGGCGGGGGGGGGCGGGGCCGCCCCGCCCCCGACCGGGGGCGGAAGCTAGGGAGCGACGCGCCCGTTCGCGTTGAACGCCGCGTGGGTGAGCGGCATCAGACGGGCCCACCGCGCCTCCATGAGCTCGCCCACCATCTCGATCTCCCGCTGCGGGAAGGACGGCACGCTCGCCTCCTCGTGCTGCGTGCGCAGGCCGAGGAAGTGCATCAGGGAGCGGGCGTTGCACGTCGCGTACATCGAGGAGTAGAGGCCGACCGGCAGCACGGCACGGGCCACCTCGCGGGCGACGCCGGCGTTCAGCATCTCCTGGTAGGCCTCGTACGCGTGGGTGTACGCGTCCGTCATGACCTTGCCGGTCAGCTCGTGCTGCGCCTGGGTGCCCTCGACGAACCGGTACTTGCCGGGGCGGCCCTCCTGCACGAGCTTGCGCGACTCGTCCGGGACGTAGAAGACGGGCTGGAGCTCCCGGTAGCGGCCGGACTCCTCGTTGTAGGACCAGCCGACGCGGTGTCGCATGAACTCGCGGAAGACGAGGATCGGGGCGCTAATGAAGAAGGTCATCGAGTTGTGCTCGAAGGGGCTGCCGTGCCGGTCCCGCATCAGGTAGTTGATCAGCCCCCGGGAACGCTCGGGGTCCTTGGTCAGCTCCTCCAGGGACTGCTCGCCCGCCGTGGAGACCCGGGCGGCCCACAGCACGTCGGAGTCGGCGGCGCTGTGCTTGACCAGCTCGACGGTCATGTCACTGCGGAAGCTCGCCGGGGCGCTCTCGGCGGCGGTGTCGGTCACGGAGGGTCCTTCCAGTCTCATCGCTCGGGGCGGCGCCCAGCTTACGGGCCGCGTCGGGGCACGCTCGCCGCATACGCCCCGTGCGGGGCCTGTCAGACAAAACGGACCCCGATGGTCGAGTCCGGCGGCGCGGTTGGTATTTTTAACCTAAGCAGTCGAAAACGGGCACGTACGGAGCGACTCCGACGTTCTCCGTACACCGGGCCGTCTCGGCTCCGGTGCCGCACTGTCCCCCCACCGTTCCAGCCGGCCCCCGCCTGCACCGCACGCGGCCCGAGACCCGAGGAGAGCGCATCCATGTTCCGACGGCGAGAGTCCGTGCCGTTCGCCTTCGTGGCGGAGGCCGAGAGCTTCCGTAGCAACGTGACGCCCCCGCCCAGGGAGCCGTCCACCCGGGGACAGATAGCCGGCCGGGCACTGATCGGGCTCACCATCACGGCGGGGTTCGTCGGCGCGCTGCTGTTCGGGATGGCGTCGCTGGACACGCAGTCGCACTCGACCCATCAGGTGCCACGCTCCGAGGCGGCTGACGGCCGCTAACGGTAGCCTCACCCCGCACAGCCGAATGTGCTGGTGAGTGAGGACGGGCCCGTGCCTTTGAGCATTCTGACCGCCGACCGCGAGTTCGACGAGGCCGCGGCCGGGCCGCTGGCGTTGCCACACGAGGGGCGCGAACAGTGGCGTCGTCCCTACCGACCGGGCCCCTGGCGCGTCGGCCTGGCCGCCGTGCTCCTGCTGTTGGCCTCGTTCGTCCTGCTGTCGGCCATGGTGATCGCCGTGGCGGGCTCGGTCACGGGCGCCGCGACCTGCGTGGGCATCGCCGCGATCGTGATCGCTGGCGCGGTGCGGCTGTTGCGGGTGGGGGTGTGGGTGAGCCAGCACGGGCTGCGCCACGTGAGCTTCCTGAGAACCACGACGCTGCGCTGGTCGCAGGTGGCCAGTGTGCGCACCCGACAGCAGCCGGTGAAGCTCCTCGGCCTGCCGCGCACCGTGCAGGGCCAGGCGCTGGTGATCAGCACGGAGCGCGGGAGCACGCTGCGCGCCCTGGTCACCGACCACAACAGCGACTTCCTCGGCCGTCGCCCCGCCTTCGACCGGGCGGCCGACGCGGTCGAGGCCTGGGCGGCCGAGCACGCGTGAGGGCGGGCGCGACGGTGGCCGGGCGCGGGCGGAGCCTCGCGTCGCCCCGTCCCCCGTGCCGTGCGGTGGTGCGGCGCGGCTCCGCGCCCTCTTCACGCTCCGTTGCCCCACGCTTCGGCGCCCCGGCCGGCCGCGCGCCGGTCCCGGTCGGCTCCGCGCCCCGTCGGCGCCCCGCGCCGTGGGGCTCCCACGCGTCCCGTACCGGGCTGAGGCGCCCGGCCCCGTGCCCGCACCCGTCGGAAGTCCGCGTCCCGGTCGTCGGTGGTGAGCTCCGACGACCGGGGCGGGGTTGTCGGGGCCGTCAGCCGCGTACCGGCTGGCCGTCGTGCAGGTTGATGGCGCGCTGCATCGCCTTGCGGGCTCGCGGGGTGTCCCGGGCGTCGTGGTAGGCGACCGCCAGTCGGAACCAGACGCGCCAGTCGTCCGGGGCGGCCTCCGCCTCCGTACGACGCCGCTCGAAGATCGCGTCCGCCGAGTCCCGGTCGATCCGACCGCTGGGCGTCCGCACCAGTTCGTCGACCGGCAGCGCCCCCTCCGCCTCCAGCGTCCTGGCCAGCCGGCCGGCGGCGCGGGCGAACTTCGTGCTCTGCCACAGGAACCAGGCGCCGATGAACGGCAGCACGAGCACGCCCACGCCGAACGCGACGGTCAGCGCCGTGCCCTGCTGGATCAACAGCACGCCACGGCTGCCGACGAGGACGAAGTAGACGACCAGGACCGCCGCGAGGCCGAAGTAGGTGATCTTTGCGCGCACGTTCTCAGTCCAGATCCAGGAAGTGTTCCAGCCCGAAGGTCAGGCCCGGAGTCGTCACCACACGGCGCACGCCCAGCAGGATGCCCGGCATGAAGGAGCTGTGGTGCAGGGAGTCGTGCCGGATGGTCAACGTCTCCCCCGCGCCGCCCAGCAGGACCTCCTGGTGGGCGAGCAGTCCCCGCAACCGTACGGAGTGCACCGGCACGCCGTCCACGTCGGCCCCGCGCGCCCCGTCCAACGCGGTGCTGGTCGCGTCGGGCTGCGGGCCGCTGCCCGCCCGCTGCCGGGCCGCCGCGATGAGCTGCGCGGTGCGGGTGGCGGTGCCGGACGGGGCGTCGGCCTTGTTCGGATGGTGCAGCTCGATGACCTCGACCGACTCGAAGAAGCGGGCCGCCTGCTGGGCGAAGCGCATCGTGAGCACGGCGCCGATGGAGAAGTTCGGCGCGATGAGCACCCCGGTCTCGGGCGACGCGGTGAGCCACGTGTCGAGCCGGGCCAGGCGCTCGTCGGTCCAGCCGGTGGTGCCGACGACGCCGTGGACGCCGTTGCGTACGCAGAACTCCAGGTTCTCCAGGACGGCGTCCGGGTGGGTCAGCTCGACCGCGACCTGGGCGCCGGCCTCGGTCAGCGTCTCCAACCGGTCGCCCCGTCGCAGGGTGGCCACGAGTTCCAGGTCGTCGGCCGCCTGCACCGCTCGTACGGCCTCGGAGCCGATGCGGCCCCCGGCTCCGATCACGGCTACGCGCAGCTTGCTCATCGTCTCTGGCTTTCCTTCGCTCGCACGGGTGGGGCGGGGCTGGCTGGGGTGGTGAGGGCGGGCGCCCGCGCGGGGCGCCACGGACGGGGCACGCCGCGCGGGTGGCGGCGGCCGGGCGCCCTCGCCCGGGGCATCGTCGCACGGAGCACGGGGCGAGAGCTCCGCCGGGACGGGGGTGCGGGGCCACGGGGCGACGGCCTCGTCGGTACGGAGCGCGGGGCTCCGTCGGCGCGGGGGGCGACCGGCCCGGCCCCGCGCGTGAGGCACGGGGCCGCGCGCACGGGCTACGGGGCCACGGGGCGCGGCCCCGTACGGCTCGGCCAAGGTGGCTCGGGCCGTACGGGGGCACGCGTCAGGCGACGGCCTCGTCCAGCCGGCTGGCCTGCTTGTCCTTCAGCGGGCCGATCACCGACAGCGAGGGGCGCTGGCCCAGCACCGTGCGGGCGATCTCCCGCACGTCGTCGGGCGTGACGGCGGCGATCTGCTGGAGCATCTCGTCGACGGACATCTGGTCACCCCAGCACAGCTCGCTCTTGCCGATGCGGTTCATCAGCGCGCCGGTGTCCTCCAGACCCAGCACCGTGGAGCCGGAGAGCTGGCCGATGGCCCGCCGCAGCTCCTCGTCGCTCAGGCCCTTCTCGGCGACCTGGTCGAGTTCGTCGCGACAGATCCGCAGCACGTCGTGCACCTGGCTCGGGCGGCAGCCGGCGTACACCCCGAACAGCCCGCAGTCGGCGAAGCCGGAGGTGTAGGAGTACACGCTGTACGCCAGTCCGCGCTTCTCCCGCACCTCCTGGAACAGGCGCGAGCTCATGCCGCCACCGAGCGCCGTGTTCAGCACGCCGAGCGCCCAGCGGCGGTCGTCGGTGCGGGCGATGCCGGGCATGCCGAGCACGATGTGCGCCTGCTCCGTCTTGCGGGCCACCAGGTCCACGCGGCCGACGGTGCGGATCGACCGGGTGCCGCCGCGCGGCGCCACCGGTGTCACGTCCTCCCGCTCCAGCGCCCCGGCCCGGTCGAAGGCCGCCCGGACCTGGCGTACGACGCGGGCGTGGTCGACGTTGCCAGCGGCGGCGACGACCAGGTGGGTGGGGTCGTAGTGCTTGCGGTAGAAGCGTCGGACGCGGTCGGCCGTCAGCGCGTTGACCGTGTCCACGGTGCCCAGGACGGGGCGCCCCAGCGGGGTGTCACCGAACATGGTCTGCGCGAACAGGTCGTGTACGCAGTCGCCCGGGTCGTCCTCGGTCATCGCGATCTCCTCGAGGATGACGCCGCGCTCGGCGTCCACGTCCCCGGGTTCGATCAGCGAGCTGGTCAGCATGTCGCACACGACGTCGATGGCCAGCGGCAGGTCCGAGTCGAGCACCCGCGCGTAGTAGCACGTGTACTCCTTGGCCGTGAACGCGTTCATCTCGCCGCCGACCGCGTCGATGGCGGCCGAGATGTCGAGCGCGCTGCGCCGCTGGGTGCCCTTGAAGAGCAGGTGCTCCAGGTAGTGCGTGGCGCCGCCGAGCGCCGGCGTCTCGTCCCGGGAGCCGACGTGTGCCCAGATGCCGAAGGTGGCGGACCGGACGGAGGGCAGGGTCTCGGTGACCACGCGCAGCCCCCCGGGGAGGGTCGTGCGGCGCACCGTACCGATGCCGTTCTCGCCCTTGAGGAGCGTCTTGGTGGTGGACCGGGTACGGGCGACGGCCCGCCCCTCGATGGAGGGGCGGGCCGTCGCGCGGTGCGATCCGCCCGAAGGGGAAAGCTGCATCACTGGGCGGCTTCGTCCTTCTGGTCGTCGCCGTCCTCGCCCTCGATCACGGGGATCAGGGAGAGCTTGCCGCGCTGGTCGATCTCGGCGATCTCGACCTGGACCTTCGCGCCGACCGCGAGCACGTCCTCGACGTTCTCCACGCGCTTGCCACCGGCGAGCTTGCGGATCTGCGAGATGTGCAGCAGGCCGTCCTTGCCCGGGAGCAGGGAGACGAACGCGCCGAAGGTGGTGGTCTTGACGACCGTGCCCAGGTAGCGCTCGCCGACCTCCGGCATGGTCGGGTTGGCGATGCCGTTGATCGTGGCGCGGGCGGCCTCGGCGGCCGGACCGTCGGCGGCACCGATGTAGATGGTGCCGTCGTCCTCGATCGTGATGTCGGCGCCGGTGTCCTCCTGGATCTGGTTGATCATCTTGCCCTTGGGGCCGATGACCTCACCGATCTTGTCCACCGGGATCTTGACGGTGATGATCCGCGGCGCGTTCGGGGACATCTCGTCCGGAACGTCGATGGCCTCGTTCATCACGTCGAGGATGTGCAGCCGGGCGTCCCGGGCCTGCTTGAGCGCGGCGGCCAGCACCGAGGCGGGAATGCCGTCGAGCTTGGTGTCGAGCTGGAGCGCGGTGACGAAGGTCTTGGTGCCCGCGACCTTGAAGTCCATGTCACCGAACGCGTCCTCCGCACCGAGGATGTCGGTGAGGGTGACGTAGTGCGTCTTGCCGTCGATCTCCTGCGAGATCAGGCCCATGGCGATGCCGGCGACGGGGGCCTTGAGCGGCACACCGGCGTTGAGCATCGACATCGTGGACGCGCAGACCGAACCCATCGAGGTCGAGCCGTTGGAGCCCAGCGCCTCGGAGACCTGACGGATCGCGTACGGGAACTCCTCGCGCGTGGGCAGCACCGGCGTCAGGGCGCGCTCGGCGAGCGCGCCGTGGCCGATCTCGCGGCGCTTGGGCGAACCCACGCGGCCGGTCTCACCGGTGGAGTACGGCGGGAAGTTGTAGTTGTGCATGTAGCGCTTGCGCGTGACCGGCGAGAGCGTGTCGAGCTGCTGCTCCATGCGGAGCATGTTCAGCGTGGTGACACCCAGGATCTGGGTCTCGCCGCGCTCGAACAGCGCCGAGCCGTGCACCCGCGGGATCGCCTCGACCTCGGCGGCCAGCGTACGGATGTCCGTGACGCCACGGCCGTCGATGCGCTTCTTCTCCTTGATGACGCGCTCCCGGACCAGGGTCTTGGTCAGCGAGCGGTACGCGGCGGAGATCTCCTTCTCGCGGCCCTCGAACTGCGGCAGCAGCTTCTCGGCGGCGACGGCCTTGACGCGGTCGAGCTCGCTCTCGCGCTCCTGCTTGCCGGCGATGGTCAGCGCCTGGGCCAGCTCGGTGCGCACGGCCGTGGACAGCGCCTCCAGGACGTCGTCCTGGTAGTCGAGGAAGACCGGGAACTCGCCGGTCGGCTTCGCGGCCTTGGCGGCCAGGTCGGACTGCGCCTGGCACAGCGCCTTGATGAACGGCTTGGCGGCCTCGAGACCGGCGGCCACGACCTCCTCGGTGGGGGCCTCGGCGCCGTCCTTGACGAGCTGGATGGTCTTCTCGGTGGCCTCGGCCTCGACCATCATGATCGCGACGTCGCCGTCGTCCAGGACGCGACCGGCCACGACCATGTCGAAGACGGCGTTCTCCAGCTCGGTGTGGGTCGGGAAGCCGACCCACTGGCCGTTGATCAGCGCGACCCGCGTGCCGCCGATCGGGCCGGAGAAGGGCAGGCCCGCGAGCTGCGTGGAGCAGGAGGCGGCGTTGATGGCGACCACGTCGTAGAGGTGGTCGGGGTTGAGCGCCATGATCGTCTCGACGATCTGGATCTCGTTGCGCAGGCCCTTCTTGAAGGAGGGGCGCAGCGGGCGGTCGATCAGGCGGCAGGTGAGGATCGCGTCCTCGGAGGGCCGGCCCTCGCGACGGAAGAAGGAGCCGGGAATCTTGCCGGCCGCGTACATCCGCTCCTCGACGTCCACCGTCAGGGGGAAGAAGTCGAGCTGGTCCTTCGGGTTCTTCGAGGCCGTGGTGGCCGACAGCACCATGGTGTCGTCGTCCAGGTAGGCCACGGCGGAGCCGGCGGCCTGACGGGCCAGGCGGCCCGTCTCGAAGCGGATGGTACGGGTGCCGAAGCTGCCGTTGTCGATGACGGCCTCGGCGTAGTGGGTCTCGTTCTCCACCAGGAAAATCTCCTCGTCTGCGTCCCTCGTCCGTGTGACGGGGGACGGTGGTGGAGGAGCGCTCGGTGCCGCTGGGTCCGGCGGCCGGGCCGGTCTTCGATCGAAGCCACCGGAGTTGCCAGCTCCGGGAGCCACTACCGAGGACCGGCGCCTGCGGCCTCGATTCGGCGGGAAGAGGGCGCTCCCCCTCGTTCGTTATGGCGTTGTGGGACCAGACTACAAACCTTCGGCCGCCGCCACGACGGCGAAGACGTCTGTCCGGAGTGCCGCCAGAGTGCGGCACGGGTCCCGCGCGGACCGCGGGTGCGGCGCCCTTTCGGTCGGGCGCCGGGTACGTCCGCGGACGCTTCGTACACCGCCCTCCCGGGGTGGGTGACGTCCGTGCCGGCCGGGCCGTGAACCGTGTGGCGGACGGTGCGGTCGCGGCGTGCGGGACGGTCACCCGATCGGGGCGACGAGCAGTGGTGCGGCTCACACGGCGAGAGGCATCTCACGCGAGAACGCGATCGGGCCGGCCGGTGGTCTGTGGGGCCCGCGCGCCGCACGGGCGCGGGCCGTTCGTCGTACGGGGTCCCGCGCTTCCCGCGCACCGTGCCGCTGAGCGGCGCGGGCGGCGGGCCGGGGCCTGGGCCCGTACGGCAAAGGAGCGGCTCCCCGGTGTGGGAACCGCCCCTCCACGGCGTGTTACTTGGCGCCCGCCGCACCACGGCGGATGCCGAGGCGCTCGACGAGCGCACGGAAGCGGGTGATGTCCTTCTTGGCCAGGTACTGCAGCAGGCGGCGACGCTGGCCGACCAGGAGCAGCAGGCCACGACGGGAGTGGTGGTCGTGCTTGTGCGTCTTGAGGTGCTCGGTCAGGTCCGAGATGCGACGCGAGAGCATGGCCACCTGCACCTCGGGGGAGCCGGTGTCACCCTCCTTGGTGGCGAACTCGGACATGATCTGCTTCTTCGTTGCGGCGTCGAGCGGCACGCGTACTCCTTCAGGAAATCTCAATTTGGCCACCGAGTGCCCCCGGTCTCATTCGCGGGAGAGCTTCCGTGACTCGGAAGGCGGGGTCCGCTGGGCGCAGTATCCAGATGCTCCGGAAACGCGTACACACACGGCCGTCACACAGCGTACCAGCCACCCGCGACGGGGCTGACCACGGGCTCGCCGGGGCGGCTCGACGTCGCCGTAGGGGCGGGCGGGGGCCGGGCGCGGGCCCGCGCGGCTGGTGTCGACCGTACGCGGGTGGTGTCGACCGTACGGAGCGAAGAGGCCGGCTCCACGGGGCGCGCGAGGGTGGACGGGGCACGGGGCGGAGACACGGGGCACGGGGCGGACGGGGCCGGGGCACGCGGCGGAGCCACTCCCAGCGGGGCCAGTGGGAGGGGGCGGGGGCGCCCCGTCCGGTCACCGCCCCGCCCCCGGGTGGCCCGCCCCGGCGGGGGCCACGCGCGCGGTGGCTATCCGCTGGTCATGCCACGGGCCTCCGCGTAGACGTCGAGGACGGCCAGACACAGCGGCACCAGCGAGAGCAGGAGGGCCCCCTCCGCCAGGTCCGAGACGCGGCCCCAGAAGGGGGTCAGCCCCTTCTTCGGGATGATCAGTCCGAGCGCCACCACCAGTGCCGCCCCGGCGGCGATGGCGCCCGCGAGCCAGACGGTGCGCACGTCCATGCCGCCCCGGTCGCCGCCCAGCAGCTCCTGGCGGAGGTGGTCGGGGGCGTGCAGCGCGAGGCCCACCACCAGCAGCCCGACGGCGGCGATCCCGGCGACCAGGACGCAGGCGACCTGCGAGGTGTACCGGAAGAGCCGGGCCCGCAGCAGCATGGCCAGGCCGGCGGCCAGGGCGAGCACCTGGCCCCACACCGAGTCGGAGAAGCCCAGCACCGCCGCCGCGCCGATGACGACCACACTGCAACCGCCGACCAGGCCGAGCAGCATCTCGTGCCCGCGCCGCGCCTGGGCGGCGACGCGCTCGGCGTCGACCGGGTCGGGTGACGGCGGGGCGTCGGGGTCCGCGTCGAAGTCGACGCTGGTGGCGCTGTACGGCGACGCGTAGCCGATCGGCAGGCGCGCGAAGCGCGTGGAGAGCCCCGGCAGGAACGCCAGCGTGCCGATAGCGACCGGCGCGCAGACCGCGGCGGCGTCGGTGGCGGTCGCGTCGGCCAGGATGGCGCAGAACGTGGCCAGCGTGCCGACGGTCGCGGCGAAGGCCGTGGCGACGAACGGCGCGTCGCCGTCGGGCGTGAGCGTCACCAGCACGACGGAGGCCACCAGCGCGCAGACGCAGCCCAGGAGGAACTGCAGCCGCCCCGGGCCCTCGCCGCCGTCCGCCGCGATGATCCCGGTACCCGCGACCAGCAGGTGCGGCATGGCGCCCAGGCCCAGCGCGACGGCGGAGGCCCGGTCGTCGTACACCCGGGCCCGCACCCCTGCCAGCGCCGTCAGCAGCACCCCGGTGACACCGGCGACGACGCCGGGCACACCGTGCGTGGAATGGCGCTCGGGATCCGCGTACCAGAGCACGAGGCTCATCAGCACGAGCAGCAGTACGCCGCCGACCAGACCGGCGCCGCGCAGCATGTCCTCGCGCCACAGGTGCCGGTCGCGCGTGACGGCGCTCGCCACGGCGTCCGACACGTCGTCGAAGACGGTGGGCGGCAGCGAGTCGGCGAAGGGACGCAGACTGAGCAGTTCGCCGTCCAGGACGCGCTGCGCCGCGAGCGTGCGGGCGCTGTCGAGGACGGTGCCGTCACGGCGCAGCAGGTGATAGCCCGTGGGGCTGCCCGGGGGCTGCGTCTGGCCGGTCAGTCGCAGGATCTCGGGATAGACGTCGGCGACCGCGATGTCGTCGGGCAGGGCGACGTCGACGCGACTGTCGGGAGCAACGACGGTGACGCGACAAAAGCCGGTCGTTGCGGTCGAACTCACCAGGAGGCCCCTCTGTTTGACGTCCGTTGGACACGTGCGCGCCGGGTCACCCTACCCACCTTGATGTCAGAGCGTGTCGGTAGGATCACGCAGACGAGGTGAGGGGTCGGCGCCAAGGATGCTTCTGTCCTGATTTTCCCGAAGTCGCCGACGTATGACGGGGGTTGGTGCACCGGTGAGTCAGATCGTCGTCAAGCGTCCGTCGCGGGCGCTGCCTTCCGAGGTGCCGTCGGACGAGGTGCGGCTCGAACCGCCGCCCGAGCTGCCGCGCGGGCAGCAGGAGGGCGTGCTGATGCAGCTCCTGCCGATGCTCGGCATGGGGTCGTCGGTGGTGTTCTTCTTCATGCCGGGCGCGCCGCCGTTCATGCGGATCATGGGTTCGCTGATGCTGGTCTCCACGGTGGGCATGGTGATCGCGCAGATCGTGCGCTACCGCAGGGGGACGCAGGGCCAGCTGGCGGACGTGCGGCGGGACTACCTGAAGTACCTCGCGCAGACCCGCCGCCAGATCCGGCGCACGGCGCGGGCCCAGCGCGACGCCCAGTTCTACCTGCACCCCGCGCCCGACCAGTTGTGGGCCCTGGTCTCGGAGCGGGGCACGCGCCCGTCGGGCGAGGTGGCGAGTCGGGTCTGGGAGCGGCGGATCAGCGATCCGGACTTCGGGCAGGTGCGGGTCGGGCTGGGTGCGCAGCAGCTGGCCACGCCGCTGGTGACACCCGACACGGCGCCCGTCGACGAGCTGGAGCCGCTGTCGGCCGGCGCCATGCAGCGGTTCGTGGCCGTGCACGGGGCGTTGGACGGGCTGCCGATGGCCATCTCGCTGCGCCGCTTCTACCACCTGACCGTTTCGGGCGAGCCGCGCGCGGCGCACGGCCTGGCGCGGGCGCTGGTGGCGCAGTTGGTGGCGCTGCACTCGCCGGAGGACCTGCTGGTCGCGGTGGTGGCGGCGCCGGGCGCGGTGCCGCGCTGGGACTGGGCGAAGTGGCTGCCGCACGCGCAGGCGCCCGGCACGGTGGACGGCGCGGGCACCAGGCGCCTGTTCGGTGACGATCTCGGCGAGTTGGAGGAGCTGCTCGCCGAGCGGCTGGAGGGGCGCCCCCGGTTCCACCGCGAGGGCCAGCCGCTGTTGGACCAGCCGCACCTGGTGATCGTCCTGGACGGCGGGATGGTGCCGCCGGACTCGGTGTTCGCGGCGCCCGAGGGTCTGCAGGGCGTCACCGTCGTCGAGGTGGTCTCGGGCGAGCTGGAGGAGCCGCGCGGCGGCCTGTCCGTGGAGGTGTGGCCGGGCCGGCTGCGCCTGGACTCCGGGGTCGGCGTGCGGTACGAGGGCACGCCGGACACGCTGTCGCCCCAGGCGGCGGAGGCCCTGGCACGCCAGCTCGCGCCGCTGCGGATGGGCGGCGGTGACGATGACGAGCCGCTGCTGGCCAACCTGGACTTCACGGACCTGCTGGGGCTCGGCGACGCGGCGGCGGTGGACGTCTCCCGCACCTGGCGCCCGCGTACGCAGGCGGAGCGGCTGCGGGTGCCGATCGGCGTGGGCGAGGACGGCCAGCCGGTGATGCTGGACCTGAAGGAGGCCGCGCAGGAGGGGATGGGGCCGCACGGGCTGTGTGTCGGGGCGACCGGTTCGGGCAAGTCGGAGCTGTTGCGCACGCTGGTGCTGGGGCTGGCGGTGACGCACTCGTCCGAGACGCTGAACTTCGTCCTGGCCGACTTCAAGGGCGGCGCCACCTTCACCGGCATGTCCCGCATGCCACACGTCTCGGCGGTGATCACCAATCTGGCGGACGACCTCACCCTGGTCGACCGGATGGGGGACTCGATCCGTGGCGAGCTGCAGCGACGCCAGGAGCTGCTCCGCTCCGCGGGCAACTTCGCCAACCTCCACGACTACGAGAAGGCGCGCGCGGCCGGTGCCGCGCTGGAGCCGCTGGCCTCGCTGGTCCTGGTCATCGACGAGTTCAGCGAACTCCTGTCCGCCAAGCCCGACTTCATCGACATGTTCATCCAGATCGGCCGCATCGGCCGGTCCCTGGGCGTGCACCTGCTGCTGGCCTCGCAGCGCCTGGAGGAGGGCCGGCTGCGCGGTCTGGACACCTACCTGTCGTACCGGATCGGGTTGCGCACGTTCTCGGCCGCCGAGTCACGCACGGCGCTGGGGGTGCCCGACGCGTACCACCTGCCGTCCGTCCCCGGCTCCGGCTACCTGAAGTTCGGCACGGAGCAGATGACGCGCTTCAAGGCGGCGTACGTCTCCGGCGCGTACCGCACCGGCGTGACGGCCTCCCCGGACGGCCCGCTGCCCGTCGAGCGGCGCCCCGCGCTGTTCACGGCGACGCCCGTGCCGATCGCGTACGGCGCCCCGTCCCCCCAGACGCCGCCGGCGGCACCCCGCACGGGTGATGACCCGCTCGTCGACACGGTGCTGGACGTCGTCGCACGGCGCCTGGAGGGCCAGGGGCAGCCGGCCCACCAGGTGTGGCTGCCGCCGTTGGACGACGCGCCGTCCCTGGACCAGGTGCTGCCGCCGCTCGGCACCTCCCCCGAGCGCGGGCTGCACGCGGCCGACTATCCGCGCCTCGGCGCCCTCGTCGTCCCGCTCGGCCTCATCGACAAGCCCTTCGAGCAGCGCCGCGAGGTTCTCTACCGCGACTTCTCCGGCGCCGCGGGACACATGCTGGTGGTCGGCGGCCCGCAGTCGGGCAAGTCCACGCTGCTGCGCACGCTGGTCGCCGCGTTCGCGCTCACCCACACGCCGTGGGAGGCGCAGTTCTACGGGCTCGACTTCGGTGGCGGCGGCATGGCGGCGCTCGCGGACCTGCCGCACGTGGGTGGTATCGCCTCGCGCCTGGACCCGGAGCGGGTGCGGCGTACGGTCGCCGAGGTCGCCGGCGTGCTCGCGCGCCGCGAGGAGTACTTCCGTGCCCACGGCATCGACGGCATCGCCTCCTACCGGCGCCAGCGTGCCACGGGGCACCTTCCGGACCAGCCGTGGGGCGACGTGTTCCTGCTGATCGACGGCTGGGGGTCGTTCAAGCAGGAGTACGAGATGCTCGAGGGCATCGTCACGGACATCGCGGCCCGCGGGTTGGGGTACGGCGTGCACGTCGTGATTACCGCGTCGCGGTACATGGAACTGCGGGCCAACCTCAAGGACCAGCTCCTGGGCCGTCTGGAACTGCGCCTCGGGGACTCCCTGGACTCCGAGTTCGACCGCAAGGTCGCGGCCAACGTGCCGGCCGGCGTCCCCGGCCGTGGCCAGGTGCCGGAGAAACTGCACTTCATGGCGGCGCAGCCGCGTGTGGACGCGGCCAGCGACCCGGACGGCCTCTCGGACGCCACCGCGGCCCTGGTCCGCGCGGCCACCACACACTGGTCGGGCGCGCACGCCCCCGCGGTCCGCCTCCTCCCCCGCCGGCTCCCGTCCGACCGCCTGCCCAAGGGTTTCGAGTTCCCCCAGCGCGGCATCGCCATCGGCATCGACGAGACCAACCTGGAGCCGGTGTACGTCGACTTCGAGACCGACCCGTTCTTCCTCGTCTTCGGCGAGAGCGAGTCGGGCAAGACGGCGCTGTTGCGCCTGATGGCGAAGCAGATCGCGGAGCGGTACGGACCGGACGAGGCGAAGATCGTCGTGGGCGACTACCGGCGCTCGCTCCTGGAGGCCATCCCCACCGACCACCTGCTGGAGTACGCGCCGATCGCGTCCGCGCTACAGACCCACATGGACGCCGTCAACACGGTGATGGAGCGGCGCGCGCCCACGCCCGACGTCACTCCGCGACAGCTGCGGGAGCGCAGTTGGTGGTCGGGCCCGCGGCTCTTCGTCCTCGTCGACGACTACGAGCTGGTCTCGACCAGCAGCGGGAACCCCCTGGCCGTGCTCACCGAGAACCTGCCCTTCGCCCGTGACGTCGGCATCCGCTTCGTCATCGCCCGCAACTCGGCGGGCGCCTCCCGCTCGTCGTTCGAGCCCTTCATGCAGCGGATCAAGGAGCTCGGGGCGCAGGGCGTCGTCCTGTCGGGTGACCGGGGCGAGGGCGAGGTCCTGGGGAACGTACGCCCCCGGGCGCTGCCTCCGGGGCGGGGCGTGTTCGTCTCCCGCCGCCGTGGGACGCCCCTGGTGCAGCTGGGCTGGCTGCCGGAGACGTGACGGGGCCCCCGCGGCGCGTGCCGGCGGCGCACGGGCCGCCCCGGGGTGTGAAAGGCCCCGGGACAGGGCGTGTACGGGGGCCAGACCAGGTGGTCCGGGGCGAACGGGCTTCAGGTGACGGCCCCTTGGGGGCGGGGCGGGCGGGGTCGCCGGCGGCGGGGGCACGACCGGCGGTGTCGCGTCGTCCTGGGGAAGTGGCGGACGCGCTGGGGTCGCCTTCCCGCGCGCGGCGCGTGCGCGACCCCACGTACGACGGTGCGGGGCGGATCAGTCGACTGATCCGCCCCGCGCCGTTTCTGTGTCACCAGGGACCACTACGTGTCTCGGCCCAGCGGTTCGTGAACCGCTGGGCCGAGACGTGTGGTGCGCGGGACTCACATACGGAACTGGGCCGCGGCTGCCTTGTCCGTGGCGCGGTACCCGTCCGTCGCGTCGTCCAGGGCTCGCGCGATCTGGTGCAGCGTGCTGGTGAGCTCGTTGACCGAGGTGTTCCAGTGCGTCTGGGTCTCGTGGAAGGCGGTCCGCGCGTCACCCTCCCATGTGGAGACCACCCGCTCCACACGCCGGTGCAACTCGTCAAGCTCGGTCTTCAGCGTGTTCGCGGTCGTACGGACGTCGTTGGCGGCCGTGGTGACGGTTTCGTACGTGACGAGAAGCGACATCGTCTCTCCTTCAGATCAGTTCAGCGGGGCTTCTGTTCCGTCAGGCCATGTCGAGAATGCGACTCTGGCCGCCGCCCTCGCCGCCCTGCATGTTCTTGAACTTCTGCAGTTGGTCCAGCTCCTGCTGCGAGAATCCGTCGCGGCTCATCTTCATCGCCTGCTCGATGAGCACCAGCAGTTCCCGAATCTTCCGGGCGTGCAGGTTGACCCCACTCTGAAGCTGGTTGTACGCCCCCGCGGCCGAGCCCTTCCATCCGGTCTCGATCCGGTCCACCACGCTGTTCAGCGAACGGATCTTGTTCTCCAGCGAACCTTCCATCAGATCCAGGTCATTGATCAGCTGCGTGAGTTCGGCCTCGGTTACTTTGAGGTTTCCGGCCATTACGTGCTTCCCTCCGTTGGTCGTGCTCTCGCTGATGGTCGTGGTCGGTCACTACACGCTCGACTGCGGATGGCGACGCCGCGCGAAGAGAACCGCTCCCCCGAGGGTCACGGCGCCGGCGACCACACCGAGCGCCGGCCACAGCAGGCTGGAGTCCCCGTCCCCCCGTCCTCGGGCCGCGACTCCTTCGGCGGCACGCCGAGCGTCTTCGGAATCCGCCCCGGCCGCGCCGTCCGGTGATCCGGAAGGCGTGGTGGCCGGCTGGCGCGTCGACTCCGCCTGTCCCTTCCCGCTCTCCCGGGACTTCTCGTGAGGCAGCAACGGGTTGACGTCCGGATCACCCGGATCACCCTTGCCGTCAATCAACACCTGCCCCGGACGAATGATCCCGTACCCGATGTACTTACTGGGCACCTTGCCTTCCGGCTTGCTCGCGGTCTGCATCATCACCCGCAGCACCTGGTTGTTCGTCCAGGTGGGGTGCTTGGACCAGATGAGAGCGGCAGAGGCGGAAGCGAGTGCGGTGGCGGGGCTGGTGCCCCCTTGCCTGCAGAGCCCTTGACCGTTCTTGCATCTCCCTGGGATATCTACGCCAGGGGCCGCCAGCTTTACCTGAGGGCCGTAGGTAGAGAACTTAGCTACCTTGCCAGATCGATCAACTGCCCCCACGCCGATCGCCCCCGGAAAGGTCGACGGATAACCAGGAGCATTGCTCGTGTCACCATCGTTTCCCGATCCCGCAAAGACCAAGAGGCCCTTCTCTCTGGCATAGGCAACAGCACTTTTGAGTTGCCTCAGCGGCCCGTTGAGCTCATCTCTCGGGCCTGGCACGAATGGCCTCACTGTCTGCGAGAAGTTAATGATCCGCGCACCGTGGTCCGCAGCATATCTAATGGCCTGCGCCCAGATTTCGGACGAGCCACCGACCGTTGCCTCGCCATGCCCCGTCTGCAGAGACATGATCCTGCTCCCCGGAGCAAGCCCCTGCACGCCTCCCGAACCTCCCACTCCAGCGATTAACGATGCCATTTCTGTTCCATGGCTACGCCCCTCACCACCTCCCGACGGCGGATCGCCAGCGAAGTTCCTCTCGTGCGATACGCGTCCCCGAAGTTCAGGTACCGGGTCGACACCTGAGTCGATGACTGCGACGGTCACCCCCTCTCCGGTGCTCACCGACCACAACCCCTTGGCGTCCATCGCCTTAAGATGCCATTGACGCTCCTGAAATTCATCAGCGGCTGCGGGCGAGGCCACCCATATCGACCCCACACATAAAAGCAGGAGCATGCTACATAAACTCCCGCCCCAGCGGTTCAGCAGATATGGCATGCGAGCTTATTCTCCAGTTAGTTCAGCAGAGTGTTAACTTACTCGAGCACCGGGGGGACCGTATCGCGCCCCAGAGGCCAGTCCTCTGCACTGCCGTTCTGCTCGGATCGAGACACCTGCCGCGCGGGAGTCGCGGTCGCGCCTCGAACCAGGCCGGTACCGCCGGGCGTGAAATCAGTGTTGCGTGGTACGGCCGCACGCCGAGCGGCAGCGGTGCCTCCCGGCTCGTTGGCTAGGCCCTGCCCTCTCCTCCCGTTGCCCGAACTTCTCGCGCCTTCCGCGTGTCCGGCCGGCACACCACCCGCCGCCCCCGAGAGTGGCCCTCTAGCCGCCCCACTTCGCTCCTCACCGGCAACATTCCCTCGCGGGGAGTTGGCTGACGTTGAAGGCGACGAGTGAGGCGAACGCGGTCCGCTGGCGTCATAGGCCCGGTGCGCCGCACCGGAGTTGCCAGCTGCCGGGGGCACCCCACCCGCGGGCGGGAAACTGCCGGACGTCACCCTTCGGGCGAATGGCACAGATTCTTCCCCCACAGTCAGCCCGCGCGGCAGCCGCGGGCCGTACGGCAAGCGAGTCAGGCCTCGAGGGTGGCCGCCCGAGATGCCAGGCGGGTCGGGCACCTGTCGGCGCTGGGCTTGAGTAGTCGGCCACGATTGGCTGCTTGGAATATCGAATGGCGCACGAGCCGAAGGCGTTCGCCCCTCCACAGTGGGGACTGGCCTGAGGAGGCCAGTCGGGGGCACCACGCGGGCAGGCACTGTTGGTACCGATTGCCCCGGGAGCCTCGAAGGCTCGTCAGGTTTCGGCGAGGGCACAGTTGAGTCGCTCGTAAGAGGCGAAGGCCTTCCCGTTCCGTCGAGGCTCATCTCTACGCGTTCGCCCGGTCCCGGCCCAGGCACAGCCCCCTGGAATCCCCGCGACCCTCCGTATTCGCTTGCCCCAGCCGTCGAAAGAGGCTGAGGTTGAACGTCTGCCATCTCGCCCGGAGCCCGCGCGGCGGGAGCGACGTCGGCCTGATATGGCGTCTCGGGGATAACGACTCCGGCACCAAGATCCAACGGCTTGAACTCCGGCTCCCGCTCCGCGCCCAGATCCTCCTTCGCGGCCCTGTAGTAGGAGGACAGCCGCTCCATCTGGTGAATGGCCTGCTGAAGCTTGGTCGTACCGTCGGCGATGACCGCCTTGTCCGCGTCGGGGTCCCCGTGCGCCTTCTCCGTGTCCACGGGCTTGGGCACCGCCGCCTTGGCTTCGGTGAGCGCTTGGCCCGCGTTGACCATGTGGCCGCCGACACCGCTGGTGAACTGCCCTAACCGCGTGACCTCCAGGGCGAAGTGGTGCGCCCACTCGCGGAAGCTGTCCGCGCCTTCGCCGCGCCACTCAACGCGTGTAGCGTGACTCCTGAGGTAGTTGCCGATTTCCGTGATCTTCGGGCCCGCGTCGCTGAGCGTGTTCCCCGCGTTCGCCAGCTTGGCCGGATCCGCTCCCGCCAACATCGCGTGCAGGCTCTCAAGGGACTGGCCCTCGAACTCCCCGTTCCCCATGCCTCCTCTTCTCCTACCTGAAGTCCGAACCGGAGCCGCCGGTCTCGCCGCCTCCGGTGTCCGCGGGGCCCGTCGCGCGGTCGGTGGACTGGTGGTGCTTCACCGCCGCGTAGTCGGCCCGCGCACGGCGCTGGATCTCGTTCAGCCGTGCGGCCTGCCTGGCATCGACGCTGTCGTAGCCGCGGTCCGCGATCTGTACGGCGATGCCGAGCATCTCGAGTTGTTCCCCCAGGGTCTGGGAGAACTTCTCCAGTCGTCCGTGGACCTTGTCGTACATGCTCGCGAGGTCGTCGGCCGCACTGAAGCCCGTCCCGTAGGCCGCGCGCGTGATGGTCTGATCGCTGATCCTGCTCTTCGCGGCCGGGGACGACTCCAGCTCAAGGAGGATCTTGTCGATCCGGCCCTTGAAGTAGGTCAGCGTCTCGGCCTCGCGCGAAAGGTCGGCCCCACCGCGCGTGTCGCCTAAGTGGCGACCACCGTCATGATCTTGTTCGCTCATCTCACTCCGCCTCCCCGTACGGCGCAGGTGACTTCGCGTACCACTCTAACCACTGCGAGCGACGTCGCGCGCGACAATACATGCCCACACCACCGCGATTACCAGCCGTTGAGGATCGCTCATCGTGGCGAAGCGTTTCACCTCCGCTTACGGATTTGCCCGATAGGCACTCATAAAGGCGATAAGCGATGTCGTGTGAGGGGTAGCGTCCCCTTCATGCGCACCTGGCCCGCCACCGGCCGGCGGCGGGCACGACGGTGCATCCGGGCAACACGGAGGGGGTGGACGCCGGTTGACGTCCACCCCCTCCGTTGGGCCGTGGAACAGCTTTCTCGAATCGACTGTCAGGGACCGAAGGCCATGATGAGCCGTTCCTTTTCACCGTCGCCGGTCAGACGCTCAGAGGCCAGATAGAAGCGGCCCTTCTCGTCGTAGACGCGGCGGGTGCGGTAGAAACCGTCCTCCGCTTCCTTGGTGGCCGCGGGCAGTTGCAGCTCCGTCGTCTTCGGCGCGCCTCCGCTCGGGGAAATGCTGACGACCGTGCCGGCCTTGTCGTACGTGGGCTCCTGGTACGCGATGAGGTTCTCGCCGTCCATGCGCAGTGGGGACATCATGCGGCCGTTGACCTTCGACGCCCACTTCCTCTTGCCGGTGTCGAGGCTGAAGGCGTGAATCTCGGTGGTCAGCCCGGACGTGCTGCTCTTGCCCAGCGCGGTGGGCAGGAAGAACGTGTCGTTCGAGGCCACGACGCCCTGACAGGCGCCTATGTTGGAGCCGAAGAGGCTCATACCGCAGTCCGGCTGGTACTCCTGTCCACCGAGGTCGAGGACGGAACGCTCCTTTCCGCCCTCCTTGACGGCGATGAGGCCACCCGACTTCCTTTTGTCGTCGGTGAGATGGACGACCACCGGGCTGGTGGAGTAGATCCGCGTGACCTCGTACCCCTTGCGCACCGGATAGGTCCACGTGACCTTGCCGGTGGCCGGGTCGATCTTCTGTAGCTTGGCGGTGCCGTCGTTGCAGGAGTACGCGCGCAGCAGGGCCTTGCCTCCCGCCCAGCCCTTGACGGAACACGAGGCGGTCAGTTCCGGGACCGGAAGCGGGTTGCCGTCCTTGACACTCACCAGGGCGGAACCGCCGAACCAGGACAGGCCCGCCGCGTCACCGCTCTGGGCGATGCCCAGACTGTTGTATCCACTGCCGAACAGGCCGCCTTCGGGGGCCGGCTTGTCCCAGAGTTTCTTTCCGGCCTTGAGGTCGATCAGCGCGAGTTGGCTGCACTCGTCCTTCTTGCGTCCCTCGTACGCGATGACGACCTTTCCGGCGTCGTTCGCCGTGGACGGAGCGGCGCAGACCGTCTTCGGCAGCGGGACGTTCCACTTCTCGGCGCCGGTGTTGTCGTAAGCGACGATCTTCGTCTGGACGGCCTTCACCACGTAGTCGTCCATGACCCAGAATCCGGGAACGTCCACCCCGCTCCGGGCGACCTTGGGTGCCGGTGTCTGGAAGAGCACCTTCGCCTCGCCGTCCTGGCGGATCTCGTTCGGGTCGAGTTCCTGCTCGCCCGGAGTGGCCGTCTCCTCCGGGGCCTTGGACGGCCCCGTCGTCTCCTTCTTGCCGGGCTCGGTGCTCTGCTTCGACTGAGGCTCCTTGCCCCCGTCGTCGCCGCCTACCACGGCCCACACGCCGCCACCCGCCGCGAGCACGACCGCGGCCGTCGCGCCGACGATGATCGCCGTGCGCTTCTTGCGCTGACCGCCCGAGCCGCCTCCGGGGGCTCCCGGCGTCCCGGGGCCGCCCGCCCCGGGCGCGCCGTAGTACGGCTGGCCCGCCGGCGGGTAGCCGTACTGGGGGTGCTGCGCGTACGGGTTCGACTGCGTCGGCTGCTGCGCGTACCCGCCCGCGCCGCCCCAGGCCGGCGGCGGGGTGGGGGGCGCGGCCGGCACGGTGGGCGGGGGCGTTGGCGGGGCATGGGGCGCGGGCGGCGGAACGGGGGGGTGCTGCGGCGCGCCAAAGCCGCCCTGTGACGGGTCCTGCGGCGCACCGAAGCCTCCGGGCGGCTGGTGGGGGGGCTGTGGCGGCTGCGACATCGGCGCCTACCTCTTCACGCGGACCCGCCAACCGATCGGCCTCCTCCCGCAATTCGGACGATCTTTCCCCCGAAAAGGAGCGAATCGGTCGCAGAGCCCGCCATGCAATGACTAACGAGCGGGGGTTCTTTCTACCATTACCGGCCGGGAATCCCCTGACGAGGTGGTCGGCCACCGATCTTGGCGATAGTGATCCAATTCGTCAGGGCGTCGCTATTCGCCGGCGAATCCCGTTTCGTGTGCGGCACATCGCGGCGGAGGAATCCCGTACTGCCGCATGGAGGACGGGGCGCGGCACACACGGTCGACGACGCCTGCGGCGGCGGCTGCGGCGGCTGCGGGGTGCGCGCCGGGACGCGACCGTGAGGTCGAGAACGAGGCCAGGTGGGCACGGCGGCACGGGGCACGGGGCCGTGCCACCCGACGCCCGGCAGCAGGCGTCAGGCGCGTCGCTCCGCGCGGCGGCGGCGGTCTCGTAGGACAACCGCCGTGCCGACGATGACCGCGACCGTCACCGTCGCGGTGCCGATGGCGTACGTGGCCAGCCGTTCGCGGCGTTCGCGCTCCGTCTCGCCGAAGGTGAGGCGAGCCGGTTCCGGGGCGCTCGGCCGGCTCGGCGCGCGGTCCGGCGTGGGCGCGGAGAGCGGACTGACGTGCCCGCTGAGGGCGCGTACGGGGTCGACGACTCCCCAACCGACGTTGCTGTCGCGACCGTTGATGGACCGGTTGGCGGTCTGCTTGATCCAGGCGACGATCTCGTGCTCCCGCCAGCCGGGGTACTTGGCGCGCAGCAGGGCGGCGACGCCGGCCACGTACGGGGCGGAGAAGCTGGTGCCGTTGTCGACGCACTGTCCGTTTCCGGGAACGGTGGAGACGATGTCGACGCCCGGTGCGGCGACGCCCACGAATTCGCCCCGTTGGGAGAAGGGCGCCCGTTCGTTGTTGCGGTCGGACGAGGCCACGGCCAACACGCCAGCGTAGGCCGCCGGGTAGGTTTCCTTGACCTTGTTGTCGAGGCCGTCATTACCCGCCGAGGCCACCACGACAATGTTGTTCTGCCGCGCCTTTTCCACGGCCAGCGCCAAATCGGAATGGTGCGAGAGCGGCTTGGTCGTGTCCTGCGAGATGTTGATGACATCGGCCTTTTCGGCGATCGCGTGCTCGATGGCGACCACCATCGTCTTCGTCGTGCCCGTGGCCTTCTCGTCGTTCTGTCGGATCGGGATGATCGTCGACTCCGGGGCGAGTCCGACGAATCCGGTTCCGCGCCGGGGGCGGGCGGCGATGATGCCGGCGACCTTCGTGCCGTGCCCGACGGCGTCGGCGGTCGGGTCCGCGCGCTTGCCCCTGGTTACCAGGTCGAGCCCGCTCGCGTCGTCAACGGCCGGCGTGAGTTGCGGGTTGACGTCGTCCACGCCCGTGTCGATGACGGCGACCCGTACGCCTCGCCCCCTGGTCTCCTGCCACAACTCGTCGAGGACGACGCGTTGGAGTGCCCAGGGCCGGGCGGCGAACTGCTTCTTCATCGGATACTCGCACGCGCCGCCGCCGTTCACCGTCACGCCGGTGTCAGGCGCCGGCGTGCCCCGAGGCCCGCTCGCGAGGGGCGGGCGTGCCGGGTCGTCTCGTACGGGCGCTCCCGCCCCGCCAGGCGCTGCTGCCGCGCCGAGGCTCGCCAGCAGCGCGGCGGTCGTCAGCGCCGCCGCCCGGGTTGTCTGATGCGTCGTCCACATCGCCGTTCGTCCGTCCCTCTCCCGTGCCGCGCGCCTGCGCGCCGCACTCCGCGTCACCGCGAACTCCACGTGCGGACACCCCCGTCGCCCCGTCCACGGCCCGCCCCATGCCGGCCCACACGGCGCCCCCGTGCCCCGTGCCCCGTGCCCCGTGCCCCGTGCCCCGTGCCCCGTGCCCCGTGCCCCGTGCCCCCGGGCAGGATCGCCGCCCCGTGGCTACGCCCCCTGCGGTTGCCGCGCCGCCGTGGTGTCCAGGCGGGGGCCCTTCGCTAGGAAGGACGACCACTCGATGGGCACCCGCACCGGCTTGACGTCCTGATAGCCGAGCCGGATGCGGGCCTGGTCGATCTCGCGCCGGCCCTCCTCGTCCGGCTTCCTCGGTTTGCCGTCGGTGCCGATGGCGCTCTCCTCGGAGCTGCTGTCGTTGTTCGTCTGGACCGCGTACCGCAGCCCCGTGTCGGTCACCAGGAACAGCGAGCCGGAGCTGGACTGGCGGCCCCGGGTCTCCCGGTAGAGCAGCCCGGTGCCCGGGGTGACGTAGGTGGTGCTGCCACCTTCGGCGATCGTCGCGGGGAAGCCCCTGCCGGCCCAGGTGCTCAGCTTCGTGGAGCCGTCGGACGCCGCCTCGCGCAGGACGTTGCACACCGTGTCGCGGGCCGTGTCGCCGCCGAGCGCGTTGATCTGCTCCGTCTTGGCCTGCGGCCAGGAGCGGTCGCCGTAGAAGGCGTCCTCGGGGCCCTCCGGGGTGAACGCCTGGGCGTCGACGTCCCGGGCCTTCCCCGCCTGGTTCAGAAGGTCGGTCTCCGGCGAGCTCAGCAGCAGCTCGGCGGTGAAGTCCGAGACGGGGCGCACGGTGCCGGGGAGCACGACGTAGTGCTGCGGCCCCGTGCCGGTCTGTGCCCTGAGCACCGTGCCCACGCGTCCCTCGTCCTCGCTGAGCCCCGCGATCCCCGCGTCCGTGGCGACGGTGCCGGGAAGGTGCGGAAAGGTGATCGGGGTGCCGTCGCGCAGCGTCCTGAGCCAGTCGTCGGTGACGCGCTGGGGATGGGCGGAGCGGTTGCCGACCAGGGTACGGAGCAGCAGTTTGTCGTACGTGGAGCTGTAGTCCGCCGACCGCTCGCGCCAGTTGGGCCCTCCGATCAGGTACTTGGCGCCCTTGGCGTCCACCAGGTAGCGCGCCCCGTTCTGGTCCCGCACGTACAGCACCTGGCCGCCGCGCAGCCGCTCCGTTCCCTCGACTCTGGCGGTCTCGCGGTCGGCGAGGACGAACGTCGCCTTCTGCACGGTGCTGCCGCGCCCGCCCGGCTGTTCGCACACCGCCCAGCGCTTGGCCCGGCCCGCGTCGCGCGCGTCGGGCAGCCGGTCCGGTGCGTACGGGATGCCGATGGTGGGCCCGTGCGGGATCTTCCCGTTGTCCAGGATCTTCTCGTCGACCTTGATGACCTTGCCCTTGCTGGGGTTCAGCAGGAGCTTGGCCGAGGAGAGGTTGAGGACGGGGTGGAGTTGGGCCTTGCCGTTGGTCTCCAGGACCACGTACCGCGTGGTGGAGTCGCTGCCGATGATGACGTTGGCCTTCGGCTCGTCCCAGCCCTTCGGGGCCTTGGGTTTGAACATGCCCCACGCCCCGAAGCCGGCGAGCACCAGGGCGCCGACGACGACCCCGGGCAGCACCGCGCGCAGCGCACGGGGCGCGCCTTCCTCCGTGCCGGCCGGTGTGGGCTGCAGAAAGGCAGCGACCACACGTTTCCTGGCGAAGGTGTACGCGTTGAGCTCGTCCCGCCGTGATGCCATGGGCCTCGGTCCCTCCCCCACATGGAACGGTGCCGGTCGCGCCGTCGACCCCCGCATCCGGGCCGCCGCTGTCAGACCGGCCCCCTACTATGCCGGTAAGCGTTCGGTGCGTGACGCCCGGGTCACTCCGTGCAAGGTTCGGGGCCCCGGAGTTGGGCGTGGGGGCACGACGGTCTACGGTCGGTGTGCGTACGACAGCGGGGCGTGCGGGGCGGGGTCGTCAGGCGACCGGACAGCGGATTCCGGTGGCGCGACATGAGGGGGCGTACGACATGACGCACAGGATCTGCGTGCGCTTACGCGCGCGTCAGGCGCCGCGCCGGCGCGCGGGAACCGCGGGCGAGACGGCGGGGTGGCACCGTGCGCCCCGCCCCGCGCGCGGGTGGTGCGCGGGACGGCGGCGCGGGCGGGGTGCGAGGCGATGACGGGAGCGGTCGCTGGTGGCACGGTGGGGGCCCAGGCGCCCCGTGGCGGGGCACCCGACCAGGGGCAGGGTGCGCCGGTCCGGCCGGGCTCGGTGGCGCCGCGTAGGACGGCGCGTACGGGCGGGTTGGGGGCGTTCCCGCTGCGGCAGCTCGTGCTCGTGGAGGTCGCCGCCGCCGTTCTGCTCGTGGCCTGGGTCGTCGACCCGCTGTTCGTGGCACCCGCCGCGGTCGTGGCGGCTCTGCTGGTGCTGGTCGCCCTGGTACGCCGCCGTCGGCGCTCGCTGCCGGAGTGGCTGGCGACCGCGCTCGCCCTGCGCGGGCGCACGCGACGGGCGGCGTCCCTGCGCGTCCCCGAGGGCACCGACCCCGGGCTGGCACCGGTCCTGGAGTGCGAACCGGCGTTGCGTACGTACTCCTTCGCCGGCCGCTCACGGCGCGACGTCGGCATGATCGGGGACGGCACGTTCCTGACCGCCGTGCTGCGCGTGGAGGCCGCCGACCTCGGACTGCGACCGCCGGGGGGCGAGCGCTCGCTCCCCCTGGGGCTGCTGCGCGACGGCATGGACGTGGACGGCATACGCCTGGAGTCCGTCCAGGTCATCCAGCACACCCAGCCCGCTCCGGCGCCGCACCTCCCGCCGCAGGCGGCGGCCACCCGCAACTACGGGCCGCTCCAGGCCCAGTCGGGCGCGCCCGCGCTGCGTGTCACCTGGGTCGCGCTCAAGCTCGATCCGGAGCTCTGCCCGGAGGCCGTGGCGGCCCGTGGTGGCGGGCTCGACGGGGCGCGGCGGTGCCTGCTGCGCGCCGCCGACCAGCTGTCCAGCCGCCTCGTCGGGGCGGGTTTCCGGGCGGACGTGCTCGCCGAGGTGGAGCTCGTCGCGGCCGTGGCCGCCGCCGCGTGCGCCAACCCCATCGCCGCCGCACCCCACGGCTCGCCGAGCGCGCCGGCACGGCGCACCGTGGAGACCTCCCGCACCTGGCGCTGTGACGACCGTCGGCACACGACGTACTGGGTCGGCCGCTGGCCCCAGTTGGGGGCGGGAGGGACGCCGCTGCCGCGCCTGGTGTCGCTGCTGACGGCGGTGCCGGTGCTGGCGACGACGTTCAGCCTGACGCTGGGGCGCAGCGGTGGCCGGGAGGTCGTCCTCAGTGGACACGTGCGGATCACGGGACGTAGTGACGACGAACTGGTAGGCGCGCGGCGCGCGTTGGAGCGTGCGGCGCGTGACCTCGGAACCGGCCTCGTCCGGCTGGATCGCGAACAGGTACCCGGTGTACTGGCCACCTTGCCGCTTGGAGGGACCCGCTGATGAGTACGCCGCGCCCGCCCGTCGGCTCGGGCCACCCTCCGGGCACGTCCGGCCGGCACCGCGCGGCGCCGCCGGGCGCTCCGAACTCCCCGGGGGTTCCCGGGGCGCCGGCGCCTGTCCCGATGCCCGGCACGCCGTACGGTCACCCGGGCGCCGACTCCCGTACGCCGCCCGGCCCCCCGGCCGCCGGGGGCGGCGCACCGGCGCCCGGTACGGGACGAGGCGTCCGGGCCAGGTTCGGCTTCGGGTTGATCGGACCGCGACGCGACCGACACGTGGTGCGCGAGGGGCAACTCGACGCGCTGGCACTGCCGATCGGGGATGACGGCGTGGTGGTCGGCGCCGATCAGCGGCAGCGCCCCGTCACGCTCGGCCTGAGCCGCCCGGCGCCCTACGACATCGTGCTCGTCGGCGGCTTGTGGTCGGCCCAGGTGCTCGCGCTGCGGGCGGCGGGTACGGGCGTGCGGGTGGCCGTGGAGACGGGGCGCGCGCAGTCCTGGGCCTCTCTCGTCCAGGCCGCGGGCGGCGGCCATCCCTGCATGGCGACGCACGAGGTGGGTCGGGTGGCCCCGCAGGGGCCGTCGGTTCGCGGCCCCGTGCTGGTCGTCCGCGACTGCGGCATGCGCCCGCCACGGGGCCGGGTGGCGGCGGCCCCCTGGCAGTCGGTCCTGACGCTGCTGCCGTACGTCAGCCCGGTGGCCCCACGCTTGCTGGAGCAGGCCGACCTGGTGGGCGTTCAGCGGGTTTCGCCCGACGAGGCGACCGCGGTGGGCCGGGTGCTGGCGTTGCCCCGCGCGGACGTGGACGCCCTGTCGTCGCTGCCTGATGAGGTAACTCTGTGGTGTACGCGGCGTTCGCGGCAGTACGTCACGATACGGGCGACCGATGTCGAGGCCGGTCTCCTGGGCGCCCCACGCCGCGTGGACTGACACCGCGAGCGCGGCACCCCGGTGCGCGCCTCCGGGTCGCACCACGGGGCGCGGAGCGGCGATCCCCGGGTGTACGCCGCCGGTTCCACTCGGGGCGACCGAGGCCAGGGGGCGGGCCTGCCGTTGTGGCGCTCAGGATGATTAGTCTTGGTGTGGAGTGCGGAGAACCCGATTGCGGTGGCTCCGCGTCCCTCATGGGGAAAGCCGAGCGGTCGTACGACGGGAACGGTCGGCCCACCGAGATATTCAAGGGTGCTCGACCACACCAGCAGGAGGCATTGTGAGCAGCGATCGGGACGAGATCCGCACGGGCGGAACCACCCCGGGCGAGGATCAGTCCGACGCGGACGCCGAGCACACGGGCGAGTTCACTATCGACTACACCCCTCCCGCCTGGTACACGCAGAACACGGCGTCCTCTTCGCCTTCCTCTTCGTCGTCACCCTCGTCGGCGTTCGCCTCCTCGACACCGCCGCCCCCGGCGCCTTCCGGTGCGACGCCCGCCTCGCCGTGGCCGCCTCTCCCGCCGGCGCCCGCGATGCCCCCGGCTCCCAGTGGGTACGACGCCGGAGCGGCTGTTCCCCCGCCACCCACGGGCAACCCCGTAGCCGTGCCCGGGGCCCCGACGCCGGACGCCTACCCGGCGTCCTGGGCAACACCCGGAGCACCCGGAGCTCCCGGAGGTGACGCGCCGGTGACCGACGGGTCGTCACTGTCCGGCGAGGCGGGGGACGTTGGCGGTTCCGGTTCGGGTTCCGGTTCCCAGCCCGAGAACACGGGTCTCGCCGAGGGCGGTGGCGCCGGGGGCAACGGTGCGGCCCCGGGCCGCGCCGAGCCGGCGCGGGGCGTCCACAGCGCGTCCGGTGACGCCACGGGGGCGTCAGGTGCCACCGCTCGTGGCGGGTCAGCCGCCGATGACGAGGCGAACGACGACGCGTATCGCATCCAGGCGCCGGACGGTACCGCTCAGGTGCCGGGGCCGCGCAACGGCGCGACGGACGGCGGCTCCGCCCCAGGCGCCGATCACGCTGACGCCCCGGCGGTACGGGGCGCGGCGGACACGCGCGACGCGGCCGACGCCGCCCCGTCCCAGGTGGCGCCGAGCGCGGCCGGGGCGCCTGACGCCGCTTCCACGACGGCGTCGTCCGGTGCGGGAGCTGGCGGGGTACACAGCCCGCAGGGCCCCTCCACGATGCGTTTCTCCACCGCGTCGCTACGCCGCGACATGGAGGAGATGGCCGCCCGCGAGCGCGCCGACGCGGCGGACGCGCATCCGCGTGCGACACCGGACCCCGCCACCGAGCGGGAGACGACCACCGGCGCGTGGCCCGGTGCCCACGCCGACTCCGAGTCGACGCCCGGTGGCGCGGGCGGTGCGGGCACGATGCGGTTCTCCACCGCCGCCATGCACCACGAGGCTGCGGAGCGCGCGGCCGGCGCCGACGGGGCCGCGGGCCACGGCGCCCCGGGGCCGGCCGCCCCGGGGCCGGCCAGCGCCGCCCCGCAGCATTCGGACCCGCCCCAGGGCACGGCCCCGCACGGCGCGCCGCAGCCCGCGACGTCGCCCTACGCCTCCGGCGGCCAGCCCGCTGGCGCCTGGCCGCCACCGGCCGCACCGCACTCCGGACTCCCGCCGCTACCGCCGAACTTCGAGCGCGCCGCACCGCAGCAGGCCGGCCAGGCCGAGCCGGGAGCGGAGGCCGCCCCCGCCCCGGCCGCCCCCGCCCCGGCCGCACCGGCGCCCACGGACGCGCCGTGGGGCGCGGCGCACGGCCAGCCGGCACCGCACGTCACCGGTGCCGCCGGGCACGTGCCGGCCGCACCGGCGGCGGCCAGCCCGGTCGCCGGCGCCGCACCAGTGCCCGAGCAGGGCGCGTGGGCGCCACCCGCCCCACACGCACAGCCCCAACCCGGCCTCGCACCGCCCGCAGGGCAGCAGCACCAGGCCCCCAACCCCGGCCAGCAGCACGACGGTTACGGCTACCCGCAGCCCAGCGGCACCGGTACGGCGGCGTCCCCCGGCGCTCAGCCGCCCGCCGCGCAACCCGGCGTGGGCCAGCCCGACACGGGGCAGGGCGCCTACGAGGCACGGGGCCCCGTCCCCGGCCAGCCCGACAGCGGTGGCTACACCGCACAGCCCGGGGCCGCCCCCGCGCCCGGCCAGCCGGCGCCGGCACCCGCCCCGTCCGGCTCCGCAGCGCCAGCCGGCTACGGGTATCCGCTGGCCGCCTCGGCGCCCGGCGGCGCGGAGCAGCCGCCGACCGCCCAGCCCGGCGGAGCGCCGAGCGGGTACGGCTTCCCGCAGCACGGAGCGCCCGCCGGCCCCGCCGCCCCGCAGGGGGGTTACGGCTTCCCGCAGCCCGGGCCCGAGCAGGCGCAGCCCGGTGTCCCGGCCCCGCACGCGGGGCCGCAGGCCGGAGCGCCGGGGCCCGGGGCGCAGCCGCATACGGCGGGGCCGGTGGACCCGAGGTCCGGCGAGTGGCCCACCCCGCCCGCCAACCAGCGGGCGCGCACGGGGCACGGGGCCGGCGCCCCGCTGGGCTACACGGCGGCCGTGGAGCTCTCCTCCGACCGCCTGCTGCGCGCCAAGCAGAAGCCCCGGCGGCAGGGCGGCGGGGCCGCTTCCCGGTTCAAGCTGGGCGGCAAGAAGGAGGAGGCGGAGCGGCAGCGGAAGCTGGAGCTGATCCGTACGCCCGTGCTGTCCTGCTACCGGATCGCCGTCATCAGCCTCAAGGGCGGCGTCGGCAAGACGACCACCACCACGGCACTGGGCGCGACGCTCTCCACGGAGCGGCAGGACAAGGTCATCGCCATCGACGCCAACCCCGACGCGGGCACGCTCGGCCGGCGCGTCCGACGCGAGACCGGGGCGACCATCCGCGACCTGGTCACGGCCATCCCGTACCTCAACAGCTACATGGACATCCGGCGGTTCACCTCGCAGGCGCCGTCGGGCCTGGAGATCCTCGCCAACGACGTGGACCCCGCGGTCTCGACGACCTTCAACGACGAGGACTACCGCCGCGTCATCGACGTACTCGGCAAGCAGTACCCGATCATCCTCACCGACTCCGGCACCGGCCTGCTCTACAGCGCCATGCGGGGCGTGCTCGATCTCGCGCACCAGCTCATCATCATCTCCACGCCCTCCGTCGACGGGGCGAGCAGCGCGAGCACCACGCTCGACTGGCTCTCCGCGCACGGGTACGCCGATCTCGTCTCGCGCAGCATCACCGTCATCTCGGGTGTCCGCGAGACGGGGAAGATGATCAAGGTGGAGGACATCGTGTCGCACTTCGAGACACGCTGCCGTGGCGTGGTCGTGGTGCCGTTCGACGAGCACCTGGCGGCGGGCGCCGAGGTGGACCTGAACATGATGCGGCCCAGGACCCGCGAGGCGTACTTCCACCTGTCCGCGATGGTCGCCGAGGACTTCACCCGGGCCCAGCAGGAACAGGGCCTGTGGACAACGGACGGCAGCGCCTCCCACCCGCCGCACATGGCGCCCCCGATGCCGAGCGGCCAGGCCGCGCCGCCGGCGGCGGGGTACCCGGCGGGGCAGGCCGGTCACGGGCAGCAGCACGCCGATCCGTACGGAGCGCAGCAGGGCACCGGCGCGGCGTACCCGGCGCCCCAGGGCTACCCGCAGCAGGGGCAGAGCTGGCAGCAACGCCCGCAGACGCCGCAGCCCGAGCAGTACGGCCAGCCGGGGCAGTACGCGGCGCCACAGCCCGCGCCTCCCGCCGGACAACAGCCTGCCGCCCCACCGGCCGCACCGGGTCAGCCCGGCCAACAGGCTCCACCCGGATACGGCTATCCGCAGCCCGGCGCGCCCCAGCAGGGAGCCCAGGACGACCAGCGGAGCGCCGGCCAGGGCGGCTGGCCCCAGCCCCCCGCACCGCCCCAGCAATAGGCCACCGGCGTGCACGGCGGCGGGGCCCGCACCGTGTCGTCCGGACACCGGGGAGTGTTCGGACGACGGTGCGGGCCCCGCCGTTTCGCTGAGCTCGCGCGCGCCACGCGCGCTCCGTCGGCCCCGCGCGCAGGCCCCGTGGAGGCGAGAAGGCGGCCCCGTGGAGGAACGGCCCGCATAGGCACTCCCCTCGCTCCGAGGGGGCGGGGTCCGCGCGAAGGGGACAGGCAGAGCCGGACACGCCCCGGCGACGTCAACGGCGCGCCGAACGCTCCTCGCGGGCCCGGCCCCACCTCGCGCCGCACCGCCCGCCGCCCCGGTGGGGCGCGGAGCGGCGCGGGGCCGCCGGGCGCACCGTCTCAGCGCTGGTGGTCGCCGGCGCGGGCCGCCACGAGGTCCCGGGCGCGCTTGACGTCGATGGCCATGCGCTCCAGCAGCGCCTCCACCGACTCGAACTTCTCCTGGCCGCGCAGGAACGCCAGGAAGTCCACCTCGACGTGCAGCCCGTACAGGTCGAGCCCCACCCGGTCGATCGCGTACGCCTCGACGGTGCGCTCCGTGCCGTCGAACTGTGGGTTCGTACCGACCGAGATGGCCGCGGGCATGGCCTCGCCGTTCGCCGTGAGCCAGCCGGCGTACACGCCGTCGGCGGGGATGGCGGTGTGGGGCAGCGTCTCCAGGTTGGCGGTGGGGTAGCCGAGCTCGCGCCCGCGCTGCGCGCCCCGTACGACGACGCCCTCGACCCGGTGCGGGCGGCCCAGGACCTCCATGGCGCCCGCCATGTCACCCTCGGCCACGAGCTTGCGGGTCAGGGTGGACGAGAACGGCTCGCCGCCGCCCGCCTCGCCCCGTTCGTAGAGGTCCACGATCTCGACCTCGTAGTCGTACGTGCGGCCGAGCTCCTTCAGGGTCTCCACGTTGCCGGCGGCCTTGTGCCCGAACCGGAAGTTGGGGCCCTCGACGACCACCTGTGCGCGCAACTTGTCGACGAGTACCTTCACCACGAACTCGCTCGGCGGCAGCTTCGAGAAATCCGTCGTGAACGGCAGGATCAGCACCGCGTCCACACCCAGCTCCGCCATCAGTTCGGCGCGCCGGTGGTGCGGGGCCAGCAGCGGCGGATGGCTACCGGGGCGTACGACCTCGCTCGGGTGCGGGTCGAAGGTCACCACCACCGCCGGTACGCCGAGCTCACGCGCCCGTGCTACGGCCCTGCCGATGATCAACTGGTGCCCGCGATGCACGCCGTCGTACGAGCCGATGGTGACCACGCTGCGTCCCCCAGGCCCGAAGAAAGCAGCCTCGGGGATGTCCTCCAAGCCACGCCAGCGTTGCACTGTGCCCGCTCCTCACCCGAACTCTTGTCTGTCATTTGACGCAGGTCTAAGACTGCCATGCCCACGCTCGGGCCCCGGCATCACCCACCCGCTCCCCGCCCCACCACAGCACAGCCCCGCCCCGTATCTCAGGGGAACGCCACAACACTGCCCCCGCGCCCCGCGCGCGACGCCACCCCCACCAGCGCCGCCGCCCCGTGCCCCGTGCCCCGTGCCCCGTGCCCCGTGCCCCGTGCCCCGTGCCCCGTGCCCCGTGCCCCCAAGCAGGATCACCGCCCCGTACCCACCGCGACACCGCCCCGTGCTCCGTGCTCCGTGCTCCGTGCTCCGTGCTCCGTGCTCCGTGCTCCGTGCTCCGTGCTCCGGCACAGCATGCCCCACTTCGAGCCCTGGCGTGACCCCCGCACGGGTCACGGGGCGCGGGGCCGCGCGGCGCGGTCGCCCCGGAGGCGGGAGGGGCCGGGCGGGGCTCGTACCGGTCGGAGGGCAACACGAAGCCGCCGGCCCACGCGAGGCAGCGCGTAGCCGGCGGCTGAGGGGTTCTCCGCCCGCGTGCGCGACGGCACGGCGGTACGGGGGGTGGGGGCCCTAGACGAAGACGGCCAGGCTCTTGGTCTTGCCGTCCCGCTCCTCGACGAGCGCGAGGAACCGGCCCTCGGGGTCGAAGACCGCGACGGGCCCCTCGGTGTCGAGGGCGGGGCCCTTCAGGCGCGCCCCGTTGCCCAGGAGCCGTGCCTGTTCGGCGCTGACGTCCCAACGGGGGAAGGCCGCAGCGGCGGCGTCGGCGATCGGCAGGACCGTCAGCGACGCCTCCAGTTCCGCCAGGGAGTGCGCCCCGTTCAGGTCGTACGGGCCCACCCGGGTGCGTCGTAGCGCGGTGAGGTGGCCGCCGGTGCCGAGGTCCGTGCCGAGGTCCCGTGCGAGCGCGCGGATGTACGTGCCCGAGGAGCACACCACTCTCACGTCGAGGTCCACGACGGGCGTCCCGTCGTCGGCCACCGCCGAGCGCACCTCGTGCACGTCGAAGGTCGAGACGGTGACGGGGCGGGCCGGGATCTCGAACTCCTCGCCCTCCCGCACCCGTGAGTACGACCGCTTTCCGTCGATCTTGATGGCGCTGACCTTCGACGGGACCTGCTGGATGTCGCCGGTCAGCTTGGCCACCCCGGCGTCGATGGCCGCGCGCTCCACGCCGGCCACGCTGGCGAACGCGGTGATCTCGCCCTCGGCGTCGTCGGTGACGGTGCTCTGGCCGAGCCTGATGGTCGCCGCGTACTCCTTCTCGGTGAGCGCCAGGTGGCCCAGGAGCCGGGTCGCCTTCTCCACGCCGATGACCAGCACGCCGGTCGCCATGGGATCGAGCGTCCCGGCGTGCCCGACGCGACGTGTCCCCGCGAAACGGCGCAGCTTGGCCACGACGTCGTGCGAGGTGAAACCGGCCGGCTTGTCCACGATCACCAGTCCGTCCGGACCGGTCCCCTTGCGCTTCATGCCTGTGCGGTGCCCTCGCTGCCGGTCTCGTGCTCGGCGTCGTCGTCCTCGCCGGGCTTGCGGTACGGGTCGGCCTCGCCGGCGTACGCGGCCCCTTCGGACGCCTCGCGGACCTGCGCGTCCGCGGCCTTGGCCTTGGCGAGCAGGTCGTCGATGGTGCGGGCGTTGTCGGGCAGCGCGTCGGGGACGAACGTCAGCGTGGGGGTGAAGCGGACGCCGGTCTGGCGGCCCACCTCGGAGCGGAGGACGCCCTTGGCGCTCTCCAGCGCCGCGGCGGACGCGATCCGCTCCTCCTCGTCGCCGAAGACCGTGTAGAAGACGGTCGCCTCCCGCAAGTCGCCGGTGACCCGGGTGTCCGTGATCGTCACGTAGCCCAGTCGCGGGTCCTTGATGCGTCGCTGCAGGGTCTCCGCGACCACGACCCGGATGCGGTCAGCCAGCTTGCGTGCCCGCGCGGTGTCGGTCATGCGTCTTCTTCTCTCTTCTTCGGTTCACGTGTCAAGTCGTCGGACGCGGCGCCTGCGCCGTCGCGGGCCCTCGCCCTTACCGGGCCGCCCCGTGGCGCCGCCGCTCCTGCCCCGTGCCGCGCCCCGTGGGGCCCCGTACGGTGCCGCGTCGGTCGCGGTCAGTCGTCGTCTCCGTGGTAGCGCCGCCGTACCGACAGCAGCTCCACCTCGGGTCGGGCGGCGACCAGGCGCTCACACCGGTCGAGCACGTCCACGAGGTGCCCCGTGTCCCCGGAGACCGCCGCCAGGCCGATCTCGGCCCTGCGGTGGAGGTCCTGGTCGCCGACCTCCGCCACGCTGACCGCGAACCTGCGGTGCAGCTCGGCGACGATCGGGCGGACGACGGAGCGCTTCTCCTTCAACGACCGTACGTCGCCGAGGAGCAGATCGAAGGACAAAGTCCCTACATACATGTGTGTCCGGTTAACCCGCCGGTGCGGGGTAGCTCCCCGCCACTGCTTGGCGGGAACCCCCAAACCGTACACGCAACGGTCGGGGCCGATCGACGGGATTTCCCCCTCCACCGCTGTCACCAGCGGTGGAGGGGCCCCGGCCGACCGGCCCCGGACCGTTACGGGTCAGACGAGATCAGCCGCGCGGCTTCTCTCGCATCTCGTACGTCGCGATGACGTCGTCGATCTTGATGTCGTTGAAGTTGCCGAGGTTGATACCGCCCTCGAAGCCTTCGCGGATCTCGGTGACGTCGTCCTTGAAGCGGCGCAGGCCCTCGATGTTGAGGTTCTCCGCCACGACCTTGCCGTCGCGCAGCAGGCGTGCCTTGGTGTTGCGCTTGACCTCGCCGGAGCGGATGAGGACACCCGCGATGTTGCCGAGCTTGGAGGAGCGGAAGACCTCGCGGATCTCCGCCGTGCCGAGCTCGATCTCTTCGTACTCCGGCTTGAGCATGCCCTTGAGGGCCGCCTCGATCTCCTCGATCACCTGGTAGATGACCGAGTAGTAGCGCACGTCCACGCCCTCGCGCTCGGCCGCCGACGTGGCACGGCCCTCGGCCCGCACGTTGAAGCCGATGACGATGGCGTCGGAGCCCGCCGCCAGGTCGATGTCGGTCTCGGTGACCGCACCGACGCCACGGTGCAGGATGCGCAGGTCCACCTCTTCGCCGACGTCGAGCTGGAGCAGCGAGGACTCCAGGGCCTCGACCGAACCGGACGCGTCGCCCTTGATGATGAGGTTGAGCTGCTGCACCTCGCCGGCCTTGAGCACCTTGTCCAGGTCCTCCAGGGAGACCCGGCGGGTGCGCTTGGCGAACGCGGCGTTGCGCTCGCGGGCCGCGCGCTTCTCGGCGATCTGCCGAGCCGTGCGGTCCTCGTCGACGACCAGGAAGTTGTCGCCCGCGCCCGGCACGTTGGTCAGACCAAGCACCAGGACCGGGGTCGAGGGACCGGCCTCCTCAAGCTGCGCGCCGGTGTCGTCGAGCATCGCCCGGACCCTGCCGTACGCGTCGCCCGCCACCATCGTGTCGCCGACCCGCAGCGTGCCGCGCTGGACGAGCACGGTGGCCACGGCGCCGCGACCACGGTCGAGGTGGGCCTCGATCGCGATGCCCTGCGCGTCCTGCTCCGCGTTGGCGCGCAGGTCGAGCGAGGCGTCGGCGGTGAGGATGACCGCCTCCAGGAGCTGGTCGATGTTCAGCCCCTGGCGCGCGGAGATGTCGACGAACATGGTGTCGCCGCCGTACTCCTCGGCCACCAGGCCGAACTCGGTGAGCTGACCGCGCACCTTGGTCGGGTCGGCGCCCTCGACGTCGATCTTGTTGACCGCGACCACGATCGGCACGTCGGCCGCCTTGGCGTGGTTCAGCGCCTCGATCGTCTGCGGCATCACACCGTCGTTGGCCGCGACCACCAGGATCGCGATGTCGGTCGACTTCGCACCACGGGCACGCATGGCGGTGAACGCCTCGTGACCCGGGGTGTCGATGAAGGTGATCCTGCGCTCTTCGTCGTTGACCTCGGTGGAGACCTGGTACGCACCGATGTGCTGGGTGATGCCACCGGCCTCGCCCGCGACCACGTTGGTCTTGCGGATCGCGTCGAGCAGTCGCGTCTTACCGTGGTCGACGTGACCCATGACGGTCACCACCGGCGGACGCGCGACGAGCATGTCCTCGCCGCCCTCGTTCTCGCCGAACTCGATGTCGAAGGACTCCAGGAGCTCGCGGTCCTCCTCCTCCGGGCTGACGATCTCGACGTTGTAGTTCATCTCGTCGGCGAGCAGCTGGAGCGTCTCGTCCGAGACGGACTGCGTCGCGGTGACCATCTCGCCCAGGTTGAGCATCACGGCGACGAGCGACGCCGGGTTGGCGTTGATCTTCTCCGCGAAGTCGGTCAGGGAGGCACCACGCGACAACCGGACGACCTGTCCGTTGCCGCGCGGCAGCATCACGCCGCCGACCGACGGGGCCTGCATGGCCTCGTACTCCTGGCGCCGCTGCCGCTTCGACTTACGACCACGACGCGCCGGGCCGCCGGGGCGACCGAACGCACCCTGCGTGCCACCACGGCCACCCGGGCCACCGGGACGACCACCGAAGCCGGGACGACCACCGAAGCCGCCGCCACCGCCACCGCCGCCGGGGCGACCGGCGAAACCGCCGCCACCACCGGGACGACCAGCGCCGCCAGCGCCACCACCGGGGCGACCGGCGAAGCCGCCGCCACCGGGACGACCGCCACCGCCACCACCGGGACGCCCAGCGCCACCGGGGCCGCGACCGCCGCCACCGGGGCCCGGACGCGGACCCGCGGCCGGACGCTGCGGCATCATGCCCGGGTTCGGACGGTTACCACCGGGGCCGCCAGGGCCGCCACCGGGACGCGGCGCGCCACCGGGGCCACTCTGCGGACGCGGCATCGAGCCGGGGCTGGGACGGGCACCGCTCGGGCCCGGACGCGGGCCGGCGTGACCGCCCTGGCCACCGCCCTGCGGGCGCGGACCGCCCTGGCTCTGACCACCGGGGCCCGGACGCGGACCCCCCGGACGGGGCGCCTGCGGGCGGGACATGCCGGTGCTGCCACCGGAGGTGAAGGGGTTGTTGCCCGGGCGCGGGCCGGAGGGCCGGCCACCCGGACGGGGAGCGCCACCCTGACCGCCGGGGCGCGGCGCGCCGGAGCGTCCGCCACCCTGGCCCTGGCCCTGGCCGCCACCCTGGCCGGGCGCGGAAGGCCGAGCGCTGGGACGCGGGCCCGGCGTGGCACCGGGCCGGGCGCCGCTGGGCTTGGGAGCCGTGGGCGGCGCCGCTGCCGCCGGCGGCGCGGTGAACTCGGGCTGCGCCGGCGCGGCCGGAGCCGCGGGGGCGGGACGCGGGCCGGGCGTCGGAGCCTTGGGACCCGGAGTGGGGCGCGGGCCCGGAGTGGGGGCCGCGCTCGTGCCGCCCGCGGGGCTGCTCGACGCCGGCTTGGGGCCGGGCGTCGGAGCCTTCGGGGCAGCGGGACGAGCCGCCTGCGGAGACGGCGCAGACGGCTTTGCGGGCGACGCCTTGCGCGGCGCCGCGGGCTTGCCAGCGGAACGGCCGGAACCGTTGCCCTGCTGGAAAGCATCAGTCAACTTGCGTACAACCGGCGCCTCGATCGTCGAGGACGCCGAACGTACGAATTCACCGAGTTCGGTGAGCTTGGCCATGACGACCTTGCTCTCGACGCCGAACTCCTTGGCGAGTTCGTATACCCGGACCTTAGCCACATCGCTCCTTTTAGGTCCGGGGTTGACCGCCGGACCGTCGCTACTTCATGGGCGTACTCATCGCGTACTCATCGAGTGCTCATCGCAATCTCGACCTACTTCCAACTCGCGAGGTACCTGACCGCACGGTGTCCCGTGCCGTACTTCCAGCTCTTACGGTGCTACCTGCTCGACGTACCGGCGCAGGGCCGTCGTGTCGAGCGAACCCTGGGCCCGGAAGGCCCTGGGAAAAGCCCGGCGGCGAACCGCCAGGTCGTGACAGACCAGTGCCGGGTGCACATAAGCACCCCGGCCGGGCAGCGTACCGCGCTGATCGGGGACACAATCGCCCTCGACCACCACGATGCGCAGCAGATCGCCCTTAGCCGCGCGCTCCCGACATCCCACACAGGTTCGTTCGGGGCATGCGCTGTCGCGCGTCCGGCCAGACACTGTTTTAGTCTACCTCCCCGCGCCGACCCCACCCGTTTAGGGCAACGATCGAACGGTCGCTTGTTATGCCGCTCCGCCGAGCCCACCGCGTCCTGGCGGCGACCCCGTGCTCACTGTGACGTACGAGACGCGAGACGCGCACGGTACACGGAGGACACCGAGCCGCTGCTCCACCGCCCCCACACTCCGTGAACCCACCTGGTGCCCCGTGCCCCGCACCCCCACGGGGCCGCCGCCCCGTGCCCCGCACCCCCACGGGGCCGCCGCCCCGTGGCCCGTGCCCCGTGCCCCGTGCCCCGTGCCCCGTGCCCCGTGCCCCGTGCCCCCAAGCAGGATCACCGCCCCGTACCCACCGCAACACCGCCCCGTGCTCCGTGCTCCGTGCTCCGTGCTCCGTGCTCCGTGCTCCCGAGCAGGATCGCCGCGTGGGCTTCTTGTCGTGCGGCGGCGGTCCTACGGTTCGGGGGCGGTCTGCCTGGTGGCCGGGTCGGCTCCGGGGGTGGGTGGCGCGGCGACGCGCCTTGTGGTGTGTGTCGCTGCCCAGCCCGTCGGGTCCGCGAAGCCCACGTCGTGCGCGTCACTCGGTGGGCGGGGTGCGCCTGCCGCCGGCCGGCGCCATGGGCCGGCGACCGTGCTCGTCGGGGGGCGATGTGGGCGGCGCACGACATCGCCCCGGCCACGTCGCGGAACACCGGTGGTTCGGGTGCTGACCTGTGCCTCACCACGCTGCCCGAGGCTCGCGCTCGCCATCCGGGGTCACGCGACGATCTGCGCGGAGCGGGGCACCGTGGCTCGACTCCGTAGCGGACTCGTCCGCCACGGAGTGGCGATACCAGGGCCCGCGCCTCTACCCAGCGCACCGTACCCAACCGAGGGGGCCAGGGCCGCCTTGGTGGAGTGCCCGCCTCCCGCGGAGCGAGACGGAGCGCGTCGAGCACGTACACACGCACCGGCCCGGGGAACACTGCCGGCCGCTTGGCGCTGCCGTTCCTCCCCGCTGCCGCACAACCGGCCTGGTCCCGACCTCTGGCCGTGTACGGGTCGCCGGCCAGTCAGGGACCGGGTCACGTCGAGCTGCCGGCCCTGTCGGCCGCCGTCGGCCGCGCTCCGTGGCGCGCGGCGTACGAACTCCGCACTCCGCGCGCCGTGGGCGTGCCCGCAAGCGCCCGTCGCCGTCGCACCCTGCCCCGCGAAGGGCCCACGCCTCACGGAAGGGGGCACCATCAGCCGCGCCGCAGAGGTTCGAGCCCCGTGGTCGCGGGGCTCGGTGTTCGACCTCCGCCGGCCAGCTACTGCTCGGTGTCGGGGCGGATGTCGATGCGCCAGCCGGTCAGGCGCGCGGCGAGGCGGGCGTTCTGGCCCTCCTTGCCGATGGCGAGCGAGAGCTGGTAGTCCGGCACCGTCACGCGCGCGGAACGCGCCGACAGGTCCACGATCTCCACCTTGCTCACCCGGGCCGGCGACAGCGCGTTGGCCACCAGGTCCGCGGGGTCGTCCGACCAGTCGACGATGTCGATCTTCTCGCCGTGCAGCTCGGCCATCACGTTGCGCACCCGTCCGCCCATCGGGCCGATGCAGGCGCCCTTGGCGTTGAGCCCGGACCGCGTGGAGCGGACGGCGATCTTCGTACGGTGCCCCGCTTCACGGGCGATGGCCGCGATCTCGACCGAGCCGTCCGCGATCTCCGGCACCTCCAGCGCGAAGAGCTTGCGCACCAGGTTGGGGTGGGTCCGCGAGAGCGTGACCGAGGGGCCGCGCACGCCCTTGACGACGCGTACGACGTAGGTGCGCAGGCGCGTGCCGTGCGTGTACTCCTCGCCGGGGACCTGCTCCTGCACCGGCAGGATGGCCTCCAGCTTGCCGATGTCGACCAGCACGTTCTTGGGGTCCTTGCCCTGCTGGACGATGCCCGCGACCACGTCGCCCTCACGCCCCGCGTACTCCCCGAAGGTCACTTCCTCCTCGGCGTCCCGCAGCCGCTGGAGAATGACCTGCTTCGCGGTCGTCGCGGCGATCCGGCCGAACCCGGAGGGAGTGTCATCGAACTCCTGCGGCTCGGCCCCCTCCTGCGCGTCCGCCAGGTCAGCGGCGTCCTCCTTGGCCCACACGGTCACGTGACCGGTCTGTCGGTCCAGCACGACGCGCGCCTGGCGGCGGCTGCCCTCGGTGCGGTGGTACGCGATGAGGAGGGCCGCCTCGATCGCCTCGACCAGCAGGTCGAACGAGATCTCCTTCTCCCGCACCAGACCCCGCAGGGCACTCATGTCGATGTCCACGGCTACGCCTCCTCTTGGCTCTCGTCGTTCTTCTGCTCACTGGCCTTGCGATTGAACTCGATCTCCACGCGTGCCTTGGAGATCTCGCCGAAGGCCAGCCTGCGCTCCGTGGGCTTGCGGCCCTTCACGCCCGGAACCTCCAAGTCGAGCCCGTCGTCGTCGACCGCGACGATCCGGGCGACCAGTTCCCCGCCCTCGACGAGCTGCGCCTTCATCAGGCGGCCGATGGCACGGCGGTAGTGGCGCGGCTCGGTCAGCGGCCGGTCGGCGCCGGGCGAGGTGACCTCGAGGACGTACGGGGCGCCACCCATGACGTCCGCGTCGTCCAGGGCCTGCGAGACCGCTCGGCTCAGCTCCGCACACGCGTCCAGCTGCACGCCGTCATCGGAGTCGACCACGATACGGAGCACACGCCGCTTCCCGGCCGGTGTCACCTCGACCTCTTCCAGATCCAGGTCCCGCGCGCTGACAAGCGGTGCCAGTAGTCCGCGCAGCCTCTCGCTCTGGGTGGTGCTCATCCGGGTGACTCCTCGGCCGCGTGTGCTGTTGTGGGAACGTCGCGTGTCGGTCAAAGCCTAGCTGTTCCCGCCACGGGCTGACGATTCGGCGGCTGGGGCCGTACGCCGGCCCCGTCGTGCGAGCCGTACGGGGTGGCCTGCGGCGGGGGCGGCACTGCTCCGACGGTCGCGGTGGGTACGCTCGCCTGCGGTGATCACGAGCAGGGGATGAGGAACGTGTCGCTCACGAGAACTTCGCCGGGTCCCACGGGCCCGCGCAGACGCAGCCTGCTCGCCCTCGCCGGTGGCGCGGTCGGGGTCGTCGGCATCGGCGCGTTGTTGGCCGGCTGCTCCGACGGGGCGGACGACGGGGCCGACTCGGACGGTCGCGCCTCGGCCGACGAAAGCCTGCGCGCCCAGGCCGCGCGCGACTCGCTCACCCTGCTGGCTCGCTACGACGCGACCGCCAGGGCACATCCGGATCTGGCCAGCCGGCTCCGTCCGCTCCGTGGCGAGGTGGCTCGACACGCGGAGGCGCTCGGTTCGTCGGCGCCGTCGTCCGCACCGTCCGTCTCCGCCACTCCCTCGGGCAGCAGCCCGCCGCGTGCCGTCGAGGTGCCCCGGGACCCTCGCGCCGCGCTGACCGCGCTGGCCACGGCGGAGCGCCGCACATCGGACACCCGCACCACGGCCCTGGCCGCCGCCTCACCCGAACTCGCCCGACTCCTCGCCTCCGTGGCCGCCAGCGGCGCGGCACACGCCTACCTGCTGGCCGAGAGTCGAACGTGACCGCGTCACGGCCTGTCGCGAGCGCGTCACCGTACGAGGGCGGACTGCTGCCCCCGCTGGCCACGCCGGGGCACCGCGCGCGGGCCCGGCAGGCGGTACCGACGGGGCACGGGGCACGGGGCACGGGGCACGGGGCACGGGGCACGGGGCACGGGGCACCCAGAACGTGACGTGCGGGCCCGCCGGACCGCAAGGCAGTGACGAGACGAACCGCGCAGCGGACGGGACACGGCAGGAAGGTCGCCCACATGAGCAGGACCTGGCAGCGTGCGGCTGGGGCCGACGGCCTCGACGAGACCGAAGGCACCACGGAGGGCGGGGACGGTGAACGGGGCGCCGCCGCGTCGACCGGGCCCGCGCTAGGCGCCACTCAGGCGGCCTTGGCGGCTGAGCACGCAGCCGTCTACGGATACGGCGTCGTGGGCGGGCGGATCGAGGATCAGCGGCTGGCTGAGGCTCGCGAGAGCCTGACCGCGCACCGGGCCCGTCGGGACACCCTGGAGCGCGCCGTACGCGCTCTGGGGGGCGAACCGGTCAGCTCCGCGGCTGCCTACGCCCTGCCCTTCCCGGTGCCGGACGCCACGGCCGCGGCCCGGCTCGCGGGCGAGGTGGAAGCCCGACTCTGCGCCGTCTACGCCGACCTGGTGCGGGCCACCGCGGGCGGGGCGCGCCGCGAAGCCGCAGCCGCGTTGCGCGAAGCGGCGGTCAGGGCGGTGCGTTGGCGCGGTAGCGGCGTAGCCTTCCCCGGCCTCGCCGAGCGGACCGCCGGTGGCGCCCCGTCCCCCGCCGCCAGCGGCACCGCCGACACCCGATGACACAGCGCCCGCGAGCCTTTGCCCGCGAGAGATTCCGTGAGCGGGAGGTGCGCTCCAAGGAGCCAGCCGACCTCGCCACGCTCGGCTACGGGCCCACCGCTCCCCTACCCACTGCCCGACCCACCACGACGGCCTCACCTCCCGCCCGGCTTGGGCGCGACAGCCACACCGCCGGCCCGCGACACAGGCGCCGGGCCTGCGGCTTCAGCACGCGGAGCACAGGGCGGCACTCGTGCACGGGGCACGGGACACGGGACACGGGACACGCCAAGTGTCACTGAAGGAGAGCTGACGCGGCCGGAAGGGACGCGCGCACGGGGCGGACGGCGGAGCAAGGCAGACTGACGGCTCACGACCGCGGGGTCGATGAGTCGACAGAGCGCTTCGTTCGTGTGCGGCGCCACCGGTGGTGGGCACGCATGCGATACCGCAGGCCAAGGGAAAGGGACAGCTCGGGAATGGCTACAACACCGCACGAGGGTGACTCGCGGCCCGCAGGCGTTTCCCTCGAACCGCCGCGACGCCTGGCCCGAGCCGTCGAGGCCGAGCGCGGCGAGACGGGGCGGGACTGGCTGGCGACGGTGCCCGAGCGTGTTGAGCGCCTCCTGAGGCGCTGGGAGCTGACCGCCGACCGGGTCCTGGCGCCAGGCGGCTGCGGAAGCCTGTTGGTACTGGTGCGCCAGGCAGACGGGGCCCCGGCTGTGCTGAAGCTGGGCGCGAGCACGGAGCGGGCCGAGCGTGAGGCGGCGGCGCTCACGCACTGGGCCGGCTCGGGCGCCGTACAGGTGCTACGGAGCAAGCGCGGCGAGGGGGCCCTGCTGTTGGAGCGGCTGCACGGTGAAGTGAGCCTGCGCTCGCTACCGGAGCCGAAGTCCATCCTGGAGGCGGCGGAAACGGTACGGCGACTGTGGGTACCGGCCCCGGCGGCTCACTCGTTGCCGTCCGTATCCGAACACACCGCCCACCAGGTCGCGGCGCTACGCGCATCACGCGACCAACCGTGGACGGCGGACGTCAGACCGTTGATCGACGGAGCGCTGGCCGCGCACACCGAGCTCGCCGCCGCCCCACCCGAAACGCTGCTGCTGCACGGCCACTACCAGCAGGGCAAGGTACTCGCCGGCGATCGGTCTCCGTGGCTCGCGATCGCTCCCGAGCCGGTGGTCGGTGAGCGGGCGTACGACCTGGCCTGGCTCGCTCGGGACCGCCTCGACACCCTGGTGGCGCTCCCCGGCGCCTCCAACGCAGCCCGCCGGCGCGTCAACAAGCTCGCCGACTCGCTGGAGCTGGACCGTGACCGGCTGCGCGGCTGGGCCCTGTTCCGCTCCGTAGCGGCCGGTGTCCGTCGTCTCTCCCGGGGTGAGCGCGACGAGGGGGAGCTGCTCCTGGAGTTCGCGAGCTGGCTGTAGCCGCCCGTGCCCGTACGGGGCGCTGGCCTCGCTCTCCGGCCCGCCCCGTACAGAGGGTCTCCCGTGGCCCCGTGGCCCCGTGGCCCCGTGGCCCGTGCCCCGTGCCCCGTGCCCCGTGCCCCGTGCCCCGACGACGCGTACGAGGTCGGGGCGGGGTCGCGCAAGGCGAACGCCGAGGGGCCGCACGGAGCGTGGTGACCTCGCCGGCGTTCGTTCGGGCAGGTGGCCTCAGGCGGTGAGGCGGGCCACCGCCTCGTCGATGGAGAGCTCCTCGCGCTCACCCGTCCGCCGGTCCTTCAGCTCGACCACGCCGTCGGCCGCGCCGCGACCGACGACCAGGATGGTCGGCACGCCGATGAGTTCCGCGTCCGTGAACTTCACGCCGGGCGAGACCCCGGGCCGCTCGTCCACCAGCACGCGCACGCCCGCGCCGCCCAGCCGCTCCGCGATCTCCAACGCCAGCTCGTTCTGGAGGGCCTTGCCAGCCGCGACGACATGTACGTCGGCCGGCGCCACCTCGCGCGGCCAGCACAGCCCCGCGCCGTCGTGGGTCTGCTCCGCCAGCGCCGCCACGGCGCGCGAGACGCCGATGCCGTACGAGCCCATGGTCACGCGCACGGGCTTGCCCTGCTGGCCGAGTACGTCGAACTCGAAGGCGTCGGCGTACTTGCGGCCGAGCTGGAAGATGTGACCGATCTCGATGGCACGGTCGAGTGCGATGCCGGTGCCGCAGACGGGGCAGGGGTCGCCCGGCTCCACCACGACCACGTCCAGGTACTGGTCCACCTCGAAGTCCCGGCCGCAGACGACGTCGCGCGCGTGCGTGTCGGCCTTGTTGGCGCCGGTGATCCAGGCGGTGCCGGGAGCGACCCGCGGGTCGGCGATGTAGCGGAACGCCTTGCCCGCCATGTCCTGCGGGCCGACGTATCCGCGCACCAGGTCGGGCCGGTCGGCGAAGTCCTCGGCGGTGACCAGTTCGACGGTCGCCGGCGCCAGGTGCTCGCTCAGCTTGCCGAGGTCCACCTCGCGGTCGCCCGGCACGCCTACCGCCGTGATCTCGCCGTCCACCTTGACGAGCAGGTTCTTCAGCGTCGCGCCGGCGGAGACGCCCAGGTGCGCGGCCAGGGCCTCGATGGTGGGGGTGTCGGGGGTGTCCAGCTCCTGGACGGGGCCGTGCGCGGCTCCGTCCCCGGCCGGCTGGGCGGGGAACGTGACGGCCTCGGTGTTCGCCGCGTAGTCACAGGCTGGGCAGTCCACGAAGGTGTCCTCACCGGCCGCCGCGGGGGCCAGGAACTCCTCCGAGGCCGAGCCGCCCATCGCCCCGGAGATCGCCGACACGATGCGGTAGTCCAGGCCCAGCCGCTCGAAGATCCGCGTGTACGCCTCGCGGTGCAGTCGGTACGCCTCGGCCAGCCCCTCGTCGGTGACGTCGAAGGAGTACGAGTCCTTCATCTGGAACTCGCGCCCCCGCAGCACACCCGAACGCGGCCTCGCCTCGTCCCGGTACTTCGTCTGGATCTGGTAGACGATCACCGGCAGGTCCTTGTACGACGTGCACTGGTCCTTGACCGTGAGCGTGAAGATCTCCTCGTGCGTCGGCCCGAGGAGGTAGTCGGCACCCTTACGGTCCCTGAGCCGGAAGAGCAGGTCCCCGTACTCCTCCCAGCGCCCACTGGTCTCGTACGCCTCTCGCGGCAGCAACGCGGGAAGCAGCACCTCCTGCGCACCGATCGCGTCCATCTCCTCGCGCACCACGCGGGAGACGTTGTCCAGCACCTTCTTGCCCAGTGGCAGCCAGGACCAGATCCCCGCCGACGTACGCCGCACGTACCCGGCGCGGACGAGCAGCTTGTGGCTGGCGGTCTCGGCATCGGCCGGGTCGTCGCGCAGTGTCTTGAGCAGCATCGTGGACATGCGCTGGACGTTGACGGCATGGGCCATGGGGATCTCCTGCGTGCGAGGTGCGGTGAGCGAGAGGTTAGCCGCAGCCGGTCGCGGCGTGGAAATGGATCGCCCCGACGCCCCGCCTCCCCCATACGCGCCCGCGCACGTACGCCCGCGGGTCTGATGTCACTCACGGCGCCGGCAGCGCCCTACGCCCGCCCCACGAGACCATGACACCGGGTCGAGCCAGCCGTCCCCGGAACAGAGGCGCCGCCCCGTGCCCCGTGCCCCGTGCCCCGTGCCCCGTGCCCCAGCGGGAGCGTCCGCCCGTACGCGTCCGGTGACGCATCGCGTTTCGCGCCCTGTCGCGCGCCTCGGAGCGCACAGCTCCGTTGCCTGGTCGGGCCGAGCGCCACACGCCAGGCAGTGTGGCCGGCCCGTCACCGTTGCCGCAGCGGCAGGTGTGCACCCATCACGACGTACGGGCTCTGGGCGCTCGGGAAGTGCACGGGGCGGGCCAGGTCGCGGTAGCCCAGGTCGCGGTACAGGCCCCGGGCGGGGGTCTCCGCGTCGATGGCGGAGAGGATGCTGCGGGGTTGGGCGGCCCCGTCGGTGAGCATGGTGATCAGTGCCCGGCCGATGCCGTGCTTCTGGTGGGCTGGGTGAACGTGCAGTTCGGTGATGACGAAGCTGTCGTCCAGCCAGTCCTCGTAGCCCGCGGTGCGGAGGTAGGGGGCGACGACGGTGGACCACCAGTAGGAGCGGTGGTTCGGCAGACCGTAGACGAACCCGACGAGACGTCCGGTCTCGGTGGTGGCCCCGAACGCACGCGCGCCCGGTGTGGCGAGGTGCCGCAGGACGATGTGGTGCCGCACCCGGATCTCGTCGTCCGTGAGACCGAAGGCCAGGGCCTGGACGGCGAGCGCCTCGTCCACCCGGGCCGCGAGGTCGAGGGGCCCGATGGTGACGTCTCGGGGGGCTGAGGGCGGTCCCGCTGCGGGGTGTGACATGAGCGGCACCCTACTGGCCGGCCCGGACGGAGTCAGAACAGAACGCTCATGAACGCGCCGACCTCGCGGAAGCCGACGCGCCGGTACGCGGCCCGGGCCGCGGCGTTGAAGTCGTTGACGTACAGGCTGACGACCGGGGCCACCTCGCGCAGGGCGTAGCCGAGCACGGCGGCCATGCCGATCTCCGACAGACCGCGTCCCCGGTACTCGGGAGCGACCCAGACGCCCTGGATCTGGCAGGCCCGTTGCGTGACCGCGCCGATCTCGGCCTTGAAGATGACCTGTCCGTCCTCGACTCGGGCGAAGGAACGACCGGAGCCGACGAGTTCCGCGACGCGCGCCTGGTAGAGCAGGCCGCCGTCGCCCGCCAGCGGTGAGACGCCGACCTCCTCGGTGAACATGGCCACGCACGCGGGCATGATCACCTCCATCTCGTCCTTGCGGACGCGACGTACCAGCGGGTCGGGGGTGACGTTCGTCGGCATCGTCGTGGTGATCATCAGTGGCTGGTGGCCGCGCACCTCGCGGGCCGGACCCCAACTCGGCTCCAGAAGGGACCACAGGTCAGCGGTGGCCTCGGCGGGGCCGACGATCGAGGAGCAGCGACGCCCCGAGCGGCGCGCGCGGTCGGCGAAGGCGCGCACGGCATCGGGGGTCGCGCAGATGGGGACGAGGTTGGCGCCGGCGTAGCACAGCGATTCCAGCCGGCCGCCGGCGTACCAACCCCACATCTCACCCCCGAGCCGCCATGGGTCCAGACCTGCCGTCTGGACCCGGGCGGCGACGAAGGCGTTGGCCACCGGGTCACGGTCGAGGACGGCGAGCGCCGCGTCGAGCTCGCCCGGCTCAAGGACCCTGGTGGTGGTCGTCGTCAGCACGTGTCGGTTTGCCTCGTGGTTGCGGGCCTACGGGCCACAGGGGACTCGGTTTCCGCACTGTACCTCGCTCCCCCACGGCGCACCCCCGCAACCGGGAACACGGCAGTATCCGACAGCGTCAGCTCACGGACACCTCGGGCTCACCGGAGGGCACCCCGTCGCGCTCCATCTCTTCGGCGATCTTCATGGCCTCGTCGATCAGCGTCTCCACGATCTTCGACTCCGGCACGGTCTTGATGACCTCACCCTTCACAAAGATCTGACCCTTACCGTTCCCCGACGCCACACCCAGATCCGCCTCACGCGCCTCACCCGGACCATTCACCACACACCCCATCACCGCCACCCGCAACGGCACCTCCATCCCCTCAAGCCCAGCCGTCACCTCATCCGCCAACTTGTACACATCCACCTGCGCCCGACCACACGAAGGACACGACACGATCTCCAACCGCCGAGGCTTCAGATTCAACGACTCCAAAATCTGAATCCCCACCTTCACCTCCTCCGCCGGCGGAGCCGACAACGACACCCGAATCGTGTCGCCAATCCCCTCCGCCAACAACGCGCCAAACGCCACCGACGACTTGATCGTCCCCTGAAACGCCGGACCCGCCTCCGTCACACCCAAATGCAACGGATAGTCACACTGAGCCGCCAACAAACGGTACGCGTTGACCATCACCACCGGATCGTTGTGCTTCACCGAGATCTTGATATCCCGAAACCCGTGCTCCTCGAACAACGAGCACTCCCACAACGCCGACTCCACCAACGCCTCCGGCGTCGCCTTCCCGTACTTCGCCAACAACCGCTTATCCAACGACCCCGCGTTCACACCGATCCGAATCGGCACCCCCGCATCAGAAGCCGCCCGCGCGATCTCCTTCACCTTGTCATCAAACTGGCGAATATTACCCGGATTCACCCGCACCGCCGCACACCCCGCGTCAATCGCCGCGAACACGTACTTCGGCTGAAAATGAATATCCGCGATCACCGGAATCTGCGACTTCTTCGCGATCGCCGCCAACGCCTCAGCGTCATCCTGCGACGGGCACGCCACCCGCACGATCTGACACCCCGACGCCGTCAACTGCGCGATCTGCTGCAACGTCGCGTTCACATCAGCCGTCAACGTCGTCGTCATCGACTGCACGGACACCGGAGCATCACCACCCACAGGCACCGAGCCCACCTGAATCTGGCGGCTCACCCTACGGTCAGCAAGCTTGGTCGGAACGGAAGGCATTCCAAGCGAAATCGCAGTCATGTGACGAGCAACCCCAAGGTGTGTAACGAGGTCCCGAGATCGGCGGGCTCCGGTCTTCGAGATTACGTCACCTGGCCCACGTACAGCGCACCCAGCCTCTAACCTCACACGATCGGTGATAGCAGGACGAATACGCCACGCCAGATCTTCGCTCGTTCGTGGCCCGGGCGTCAGCCGACCGAAAGATCAACATCAGTGGCATCCGCCACGCCGCCCTGGCCGGGCCACCGCGCCCTGTACGCACCGGTCCACGCTCTCACCAGGCACGCAGCAGGGAGCCGGGGCCGCTGGCGTACGGCCCGGCCCTCCGCGACAGCGACGGCGCCCTCCCACGCTCGGCCGCGGCGGCGGAGGCGGAAGGGCGCGACAGGGCTGGGCCGGGGCGCGCCGCGTGCGGGGCGGCGCGTGCTGACGCCCGCCCCGGGCAGGTCAGGTGATGGTCACCGGGTTCACCAGGTCGGCGATGAGCACCAGCAGGGTGAAGCAGATGAAGATTCCGGCGACGACGTACGCGACTGGCATGAGCTTGGCCACATCGAAGGGGCCCGGGTCGGGGCGCCGGAAGACGCGCGCCGCCTTGCGTCGTACGGACTCCCACAGGGCGCCCGCGATGTGCCCGCCGTCCAGCGGCAGCAGGGGCAGCATGTTGAACAGGAACAGCGAGAGGTTGAAGCCCGCCACCAGGAAGAGCATCGTGGCGATCTGCTGCTCCGGCGGGATGTCCAGGTTGAAGACCTCGCCTCCCACCCGCGCGGCGCCCACCACGCCCATCGGCGAGTCGGGTTCGCGCTCGGCGTCGCCGAAGGCCGCGTTCCACAGGTCGGGGACCTTGGACGGGAGCGCTACCAGCGACTCGACACCGGACTCCACCATGTCGCCCATACGCTCGACGGACTCGCCGAAGGACTGCTGTACGACGCCGGTGGCCGGTGCGAACCCGAGGAAGCCCGCGGTGACGTACTGGTCCCGTACGTAACCGCCGTCGCCGTCCGACTTGGCGACCTTGTTCTTGATCAGGTCGGCGCGCAGCGTCCGGTGGGCCCCGTCGCGCTCCACGGTGATGGTCGCGGGCCCCGTGGTGTCGCGGATGTCACGCTGGAGGGTCTGCCAGTCCGGGGTCGGCCGGCCGTTGAACGCGACGATCTTGTCGCCCGGCAGGAGACCCGCCGCCTTGGCTGGCGAGTCCTTGGCGTCCTTGGGGCAGGTGTCGGTGTTGGCCGAGGCCGGGATCACACACTCGGAGACGGATCCGACGGTGGTGGTCTGCGTATTGACCCCGAAGGTCATCATCACGCCGATGAAGATCGCCACAGCGAGCACCAGGTTCATGAACGGCCCGGCGAACATGACGATCACGCGCTTCCACGGCTTGCGCGTGTAGAAGAGCCGCTTCTCGTCGCCCGGCTGGAGTTCCTCGTACGCGGCGGACCTGGCGTCCTCGACCATGCTGCGCCACGGCGAGGTGGAGCGCGCCGTGACCTTGCCGTCGTCACCTGGCGGGAACATTCCGATCATGCGGATGTAGCCGCCGAGCGGGATGGCCTTCACGCCGTACTCGGTCTCGCCCTTCCTGCGCGAGAAGATCGTCGGCCCGAAGCCGACCATGTACTCCGGCACCCGGATGCCGAACAGCTTGGCTGTCGAGAGGTGTCCCAGCTCGTGCCAGGCGATGGAGAAGAGCAGGCCGACGACGAAGACGATTATCCCGAGAATCGTCATCCAGGTCGTCATGCGCGTACCTCCGATGTTGCCTTCGCCGCCCGTGCGGCCAGTTCCCGGGCGCGGGCGCGCGCCCATGTCTCCGCTTCCAGGACGTCAGTCACCGAGAGCGAGGTTCCATCATTGCGCTTTTTCACGGCGCCTGAGGCCAGTCCCTCGGAGACCACGGCGGCCACGGTGTCCACGATCCCCGTGAAGGGCAGTCGCTCGGCCAAGAACGCGTCCACGCACTCCTCGTTGGCCGCGTTGAACACGGCGGGGGCGGTGCCCCCCAGGTCACCCACGTGACGGGCCAGTGCGACGGAGGGGAAGGCCTCCGTGTCGAGCGGGAAGAACTCCCACGTCGACGCCTTCGTCCAGTCGCAGCCCGGCGCGGCGTCGGGCACACGGTCCGGCCATCCCAGGCCGAGCGAGATCGGCATGCGCATGTCGGGCGGGCTGACCTGGGCGAGCGTCGAACCGTCGGTGAACTCGACCATGGAGTGCACGTACGACTGCGGGTGGACGACGACCTCGATGCGGTCGAAGGGAATGTCGAAAAGCAGGTGGGCCTCGATGACCTCCAGCCCCTTGTTGACCAGGGTCGCCGAGTTGATCGTGACGACGGGGCCCATGTCCCAGGTGGGGTGGGCGAGGGCCTGGCGCGGCGTGACCGCCGTCAGCTCGTCCCTGCTGCGACCGCGGAAGGGCCCGCCGCTGGCCGTGACCACCAGCTTGCGCACCTCGGCCCGGGTGCCGCCCGTCAGGGCCTGGAAGAGCGCCGAGTGCTCGGAGTCGACCGGCACGATCTGCCCCGGCTTGGCCACGGCCTTGACCAGCGGGCCGCCGACGATCAGGGACTCCTTGTTCGCGAGGATGAGCACGCTGCCGGCCTTCAGCGCGGCCAGCGTGGGGGCCAGGCCGATGGAACCGGTGATGCCGTTGAGCACGGAGTGGCATGCACTGCCGGCGAGATCCGTGGCCGCGTCGGGCCCCGCGAGGATCTCGGGCAGCGACTCCGTCCCGTACCGCGCCCGCAGCGCCTCACGGAGCGCGGGCACGGCGTCCTGTCGCGCGACGGCGACCGTACGGACCCGCAACTGGTGTGCCTGCTCCGCGAGCAGCTCTACCCGCCCGCCCGCGGCGGACAGCCCCGTGACCCGAAACCGGTCGGGGTTGCGCAGCACGACATCGATGGCCTGGGTGCCGATCGAGCCCGTCGAGCCGAGAATCACGATGGTGCGCGGCGCGTCCGGGTCCACGGAGGCGTCGATGGCAGCGGCGAAGGGCTGGTGCGGCGAGGCGAGGGAGTCCGTCATCCCCCCATTGTGGCCGCTCCACCGGGGGATTTGGGCGGCGCACCCCTAGTAGGACTCTGTCATGGCGGCGAACGGCCGGACCAGGGGTCGACGGGGGCGCGAGCTGGGGGCGGCCGTACGGCGCACGAGAGACGACGGGGCGACGGGGCGACGGGGCGACGGGGCGACGGGGCGACGGGGCGACGGGGCGACGGGGCGACGGGGCGACGGGGCGACGGGGCGACGGGGCGAACCGCCCGGAGGGCGTGTGGGGCACGGTCTACGGTGCCGACGCGACGGAAACGAGACCTTGGGGCGGAACCGCCGTCCCGCCCCGCAGCCCACACGCATGGCGCGGCGATCGGAGCGCGATGCTGCGCTCCGACCGCCGCCTGCGTCGTCCTGGTCGTCTCCGGTCGCGGCTGCCTGGTCGCCTCTCGGCGTCAGGTCAGCGCTGGAGGTGGGCGTCTACAGGTCGATGCCGGTGAACACCATGACGCGCTCGTACGTGTAGTCGTCCATGGCGTAGCGGACGCCCTCACGGCCGACACCGGACTGCTTGGCGCCACCGTAGGGCATCTGATCGGCGCGGTAGGAGGGAACGTCGCCGATGATGACGCCACCGACCTCAAGCGCGCGGTGCGCGCGGAACGCGGCACGGGTGTCGTGCGTGAAGACACCCGCCTGCAGGCCGTACTTGGAGTCGTTGACGGCCTGGAAGGCCGCGGCCTCGCCGTCGACCCGGTGGAGCGTCAGGACGGGCCCGAAGATCTCCTCACGGGCGACGGTGGCGTCGGCGGGCACGTCGGCGAGGACCGTCGGCGCGTACGAGGCCCCGTCACGCTTGCCGCCGGCCAGCAGTGTCGCTCCGCTCCGTACCGCCTCCTCGACCCACGACTCGACGCGCTTCGCGGCGTCCTCGCTGACCAACGGGCCGACCTCGGTGGCCTCGTCCGAGGGGTCGCCCGTGATCTGTGCCTCGACGGCCGCCACGACCTTGGGCACAAGGCGCTCGTAGAGCGAGGCGTCCGCGATCACGCGCTGGACGGAGATGCAGGACTGGCCGCCCTGGTAGTTGGAGAACGTCGCGATGCGGGTCGCGGCCCAGTCGAGGTCCGCTTCGGAGGCGAAGTCGGGGAGGATGACGGCTGCCCCGTTGCCCCCCAGCTCCAGCGTGCAGTGCTTGCGAGGGACCGACTCCATGATGGCGTAGCCGACCTTGTCGGAGCCGGTGAAGGAGATGACCGGCAGCCGCTCGTCCCGCACCAGTGCGGGCATGCGGTCGTTGGGCACCGGCAACACGGACCACGACCCCGCCGGCAGGTCGGTCTCGGCCAGCAGTTCGCCGAGCAGCAGCGCCGACAGCGGAGTGGCGGGAGCCGGCTTCAGGATGATCGGCGTGCCGACGGCGATCGCGGGGGCGACCTTGTGCGCGCAGAGGTTCAGCGGGAAGTTGAACGGGGCGATGCCCAGCACGGTGCCGCGCGGGAAGCGGCGCGTGAGCGCCAGCCGGCCGACCCCGCCGGCGTCGGTGTCCAGGCGCTGGGACTCGCCACCGTTGAACCGGCGCGCCTCCTCCGTGGCGAACCGGAACACCGAGATGGCCCGCCCCACCTCGCCGCGGGCCCACTTCATGGGCTTGCCGTTCTCCGCGGAGATGAGCTGGGCGATCTCCTCGACCCGCTCGCTGAGGCGCTTTGTCACGTGGTCGAGAGCGGCGGCCCGTACGTGCGCGGGAGTCGCCGCGAACTCGGCCTGCACCGCCACGGAGGCGGCCACGGCCTCCTCGACCTGCGTCTCGGTGGGAACGCTCACGGTGCCGACGAGACGGCCGTCCCAGGGGGAGGTGACGTCGAAGGTGTCCTCGCCGGTCGCCGCGCGGCCAGCGAGCCAGAAAGCGTGGGTGGCAGATTCTTGAGTGACTGACACAGCGAACCCCGGCCCTTCCGATTGGTGGAGGTGATGCGGTCTGGTGGTGGTGCGGCGATGTCGCGGAGCGTGCGCGAGCGGGCCGGCGACGGGACGGGCGGCCGACACCGGCTGACCCGCGCGTCTCGCGGCACCGCCGGACGGCGCGGGCCGGCCCAAAACCTCCACACCCTGGGCAGCTCGCTTACCGGAGAACTGACACACGCTCTGCCCCCACCGTAGGGGCGAACCAGTCGCCCGGCGTTTGTCCGACTCGTAGCACTGCTCGTGTGTGGCGTGCCGGATTGGCACGTGCGGAGAACGACACCTCTCCGCGCACCACGCGGGCGGACGTGGTGCGGAGCGAGAGCAGGGAGGACGACAGGGCACGGGGCACGGGGCACGGGGCACGGGGCACGGGGCACGGGGCACGGGGACAACGGCGCTTGGGTGCCGCACGACACGGCATACCGTACGCAGCGCACGGGCAGGAGGCGGCGCGGCGGGCGGCCTACGAGCGCGGCCGTCGGGTGTGGTTCGGGACGACGGGGCGCCATCGGTGTCCGCGCCGTACTCGCGAGAACGTGGCCGGAGAGCAGGGGCGCGGCAAAGAGGCGGGGCCCTCCGTCGCCACGGCCTCACGGACGCCCCGTTGGGCTCTGATCGGGGTGTGGGCCGCGCTCGCTACGCCCCGGTGGCCTTCAGGGCCAGCCACAGTTCCATGCGGACGTCGGGGTCGTCGAGTGAGCGGCCGAGGATCTCCTCGACACGGCGCATGCGGTAGCGCAGCGTGTGCCGATGAACCCGGAGTTCGGCAGCGGCGGCGTCCCACTGGCCGTGGCGGGAGAGCCACGCTCGTAGGCTCGCCACGAGATCGCCCCGCCCCGTCGCGTCGTGGTCGTACAGGGCACGGAGCAGGCCGTCGGCGAAGGCCCGTACGGCATCGTCGGCGAGCAGCGGTAGCACCGACCCGGCGGCGACCTGCTCGTGCTCGACGAGTACGCGGCCCCGGCGCCGTGCGACGGAGAGCGCCTGCTCGGCCTGTCGGTAGGCGGAGGCCGCCGCGATGGGGCCCGCGGGAGCGGAGAGACCGATGACGAGGCCGTCGTCGGTGTGTGCGCCGCTTCGAGCACGGGGGCGCGCCGTTCCGCCGCGACGTGCTTCGGCGGCCTCGGCGTGCTCCGCGCACGCCGTGACGGCGGCTCCGCCGTCGGTGGCCAGCACGATCAGCCGCGCCCCGTCCGGGACGATGAGCACCGCCTCGCCGGTGCGGGCCGCTGCCGTCTCGATGGTGTCCACGAGAGAGCCGAGCGGATCGGTTGGGGCGGCGGCCGGCACACCGTCCGTGGGCGCCGGAGCGGGGCCGGGAGCCAGCGGGCGGACCGCCCCGTGTGGAGCCTCGCCCGACGCTGACGCGGCGATGGGCGCCACCGCGCCATGCCGCGCCGCACGGGTCTCGCCTGACGCGTCGGGTTCGGTACGCGGGGCGTCCTGCCCCTGCCCCGCGACAGGCGCGGCGAGTGGGGCGTCCGCGTCGACGACACGGGGCGCCGGCGGGGCCACGGTGGTCGTGGTGGTCGGCCCTTCGGCGACGAGCACGCGGAAGGGGACGTCGAGCAGGTCGCCGTAGAGCTGGCCGGCCACGGCCCGCGCGTGGTCGGGTTCGCCCGCGAGCAGCATGCGTAGCAGTGCCGCGCCCAGTCGCTGCTCGGCCTCGTGCAGCGCGCGGGAGCGCTCCGTGGTGAGGGTCAACAGGGCGACGGCGGAGTGCACGGCATAGCGTTCCGCGGTGCCCAGCGGGGCCCCCGTACCCACGGCGAGGATGCCTCGGGTGCGCCGGCCGATGCCCAGCGTCTGGAGTTCCACCCGATCGGCGACCTCCTCCTCGTCACCCCCCGCTTCGGCGCCCCCGACGACGGCGCTGGCGGGTGCGGGCCTGCCGCGGAGCCGCTCGACGTCAGCGCTGAGACTCGCCGCCCGGCGCGCGGCCCAGTCGGGTGCGGAGCCGATCAGGGCGCCGGAGGCGTCGTAGAGGGCCGCCCAACCGTTGAGATGGGCGGCGAGCTTGGCCAACAGGGCTGCGGGGCCCTCGTCGCCGATGGCGGCGCGGGTGAGCTCGCGCTGCGCCTCGAAGCCGGCCGTCACAGCGCGGTACTGGTCGGCGGCGATGGCCGCCGAGACGACCTTGCTGATGGCGATGAAGGGGGTGCGGCGCGGAACGCCGAGCAGCGGCAGGCCGGCCTCGCTCGCGGCCTGCAGGAGCGCCGACGGGGGCTCCTCGTAGTTGACGCCGACGGCGAAGCCGAGGCCGACGACCCCCGCGGTGACCAGACGCCGTACGTAGCGGCGCATCGCCTCCGGGTTCTCGGCGTCCAGCTTCATCGCGGTGATCAGCAGCAGCTCACCGCCGTCCAGGTACGGCACGGGGTCGGGCAGCTCGCTGACGTGCGCCCAGCGCACGGGTGTGTCCAGCCGGTCCCCACCCGCGAGCACGGTCAGTTTGAGGGTGGAGTGGTGGACGAGTGAGGCGAGCGTGGGAGGCATGGCACCTTCGTTGCGGCTTCGGGCGGCTTCGCTTCGGCGTGACGCGAAGAGTGCGCCGTCCCGTACGAACGGCTCCTTCCGATTCTGCCTCAATGGAGGAAAGCGCAGGCATCTCGTGTGAGGTAGGGGGCGGGCACGGTGCGCGCGCCCGCCCCGGGTCGCCGCTGGGCGGGGAGCGGTCAGCCGTTCAGGTTGACCAGCACGGGGGGCGCGCTGGGGCCGCGTACGGACGTCAGCGAGAGCACGGCGTGCCCGGGTGGTACGGCGTGCGCGAGCTCGGACGCCGACCAGCGCTCGCGCTCCACCGTCCGTACGGTCACCGACTGGGCGGTGGCGGCCTTGCCGGTGGCGACCCGGCGGATGAAGTGCAGCACCTTGGTCAGTGGTTCGTCCGAGATGATCTGGCGGTCCGTGACGTCGCGCGTCTCCACCCATTCCTTGCCCCACACCTCGGCGAAGTGCGCCCCGTCCCACGTCGTCAGTCCGGCGTACGCCATGCGGCAGCCCACCGCGCCCAGCAGGGCGCTGCGCAGGGACTGTGGGACGTCGTCGAGCGTGCGGAGGGTCAGGACGGCGCCCGCGTGGGCCGACCGCAGCCGCTGGAGGGCCCGCAGGGCCTCGGGGGTGATGGTGTGCGAGGCGTCGTCGAGGACGAGGCAGGCGAACAGGGAGCGGTCGGTACGGCTGACGGCGCTCTCGGCGAACTGCGCCAGGACGAGCCGTGCCAGCAGTCGGGACGCCTCGGCGTAGCCCCGTTCCGGAAGGTCGATGCGCACGCGCACCGGGTGCTCCAACGAACGCAGCGAGAAGGGGCGGCTGGCCCCGTCGGTCTTGAAGAACGGCGCGAAGGCGGGGCGGTCAAGAAGCGCGAGCCGCTCGGCGAGCACGGCGCCGATGTCCCCGGAGCGGGCCGCCTGCCGCTCACGGGCGTCGAGCTCCCGGGCCTGCGCCTGCTGGCCGGTCGCCTCGAGCACCTTACGGAGCGCCAGCAGGGCCGTGGACGAGCCCTCCAGGAGCTCGCGGAGCTCGGGAACGGACGGGAAGCGGCCGTGCCCCGCGCGGAAGGGCCCGAGGAGTTGCGCGATGGCGGTGCTGGCGCGCTGACTCTCCCCACCGGGGAGCGTCAGCGTCAGGTCACCGAGCAGCGCTTCGGCCAGCATGCCGCCCGCCTCGTCCGCGTCCGTAGCGCCGCCGTACAGATCAAGGTCGTACGCCGAGTCCGCTCGGCCGATCTTCACCACGACGTCGAACGCCTCGTCCGGCCCAAGACCGGCGCCGGCGGCCCCGACGACCACGACCGCGGCCTGCCCCGCGAGCGCCTGCAGGCACAGCGCCTCCACGACGGGGCCCACCAGCCGCGCCGTCTTACCTGCCCCCGGCGGCCCCACCGCCAGCAGGGAGGTGCCCAACGCCCCGGGGTCGAGGGCCAGGCCGACGCCGCGATGCTGGTACGGATTGCGTGGGTCGTCGACGGCGGTACCCAGCCGCACCTGTTGCACGGCCAAGTCGTGACGGGCCACCCGCATGGGCAGGTCCCGCGCCCCGGAGGGGTGCGCGCACGCGGCGGCCCCGTGCCGCAACACGGTGTCGGTGAAGGCCGACACCTGGGCGGGCTGCGTTCGTGCGAAGGTCCAAGCCCGTGTGATCCGTGCGTGATCCACGTCGTTCATCAGCCCCGCCCGCGCGTCGTACGCCAACCGGTCCGCGGCGTCTCTCGCTCCGGCCTGCCGCAGCTCCGGCCACTCGGCCGGGTCGGCTTCGGGGGCGGCGGGAGGCCGGGAGGGGTCGCTGCTGTGCTCCTGCGCGGCACGGAGCAACGGGGCGAAGAGGCGGCGGAGGAGTTCAGGCCAGTGGCCTACGCGACCGAAGATGAGGGCCAGCGCTGCCCAGACCAGCAGACGGTAGATCTGCGCAGCCCAAGCTGCCGTCGTCGATGGGTGCCCGTCCCACCATGAGTCAGGTGTCAGCAGCAACAAAGGAAGGCGCCAATAGTTGCCCAGATAACGGTTCTCCAGAAGCTCCCAGACCAACCAGGCACACAGAAAGGCGATCACCGCCCCGCCCACCAGCCGCGGCATGGGAATCCGATCCGGCTCCTCCGGAGGCTTGGGGCGATAGCCGTACGCCCAGATGCCCGGCTCCGTGACGCGACGCGGCGTACGAAGCCACTCCAGGAACGGGTGCTGCGTTGCCGGCGCCGTCGCCGGCCTCGCCGGCACGGGCGGCATCGGTGGAGTGGGTGCACTGCCTGGCAGGCCGGCGGGATACGGCTGCTCTCCGGCCTGGGGCAGGCCGCCGGAAGGCGGGCCGACCATCGGAGCGAGCGGGGCGGGCGGTCCGGCCGGCGGAGCGGGAAGGTCAGCCGTACGCTGCCACTCACCCGGCTGATCCGGTCGCCTCGAGTCGTATGGGGGCCGAGACGGGAACGGGGCCGGCGCGGGTGACGCCGGCGCCGACAGCCACGGGGGCGCGCTGGGCGGGCCCGCCACGCCCGTGGGGCTGGTGGGTGGGCGGGGCGGCTGCTCCCTGTCAGCCGGGAGCGGCGCGACCTCGTCCCGACGCGGCCCGCGCGCGTCGTAGGTGCCCTCGGTGTCCATCCGCTTTCCCTGCCCCCTGACCTGACCTGCCAACTACGCACACTCAACTACCCGCCGCACCGTGCGAGTCACACACGGCGCGCCACCCGTCCGGCCCGCAGTCGAGGGCGGCACCGTACGAAGGGCGCCCGCACCATGCCTGGCCACCCCCGCCCACCGTGCCAATCCGCGCGCCCCGTGGCACCACGCTCCCGCCTCCGCTCCGGCACGCACCCGGTCGCGCTACGGAGCGACGCGGTCTCCGGGCCGCTCCAGCACCGCCCCAGGGACCCGTCGCACGGCTCCTACGACCCCGCCCAGGCCCCGCGGGCCCGCACGCGGCGTACCCGACCCTCGTGCCGCGCCCCACGGACACACGTCGTGTCCCCGTTCGGCAGAGGCGCCCGATCGCGCCCGGCGCCCTGGCGCGATCTGTTGGCACCGCACGTACCGGTCCGGGCCGGGGCCCACACCACGGCAGCTCCGTCGGTCGCCTTCAACCGTCTGGGCACTCAATCTAGTGGCCCCGTGCCGACAGTTGCGCTGCCCCGTCCGCGGGTGTGCCGTTCGCTCCGCTATGTCCGCGCCTCGCGCTATGTCCGCCACGGACAACGCAACACGCGCACTTCTCCCGAACGGAACATGCCAGGGGTGGGGCGACACACCTAGCCTGCGAAGGAGAGCCGCCGTCATTCCCTGCGTACCCCCTGGAGCGCTGCATGTCCGAACTGTCCGGAGGCCCCACCCTCCCCCAGGAGCGCCGCCTCGTCACTGCCATCCCCGGCCCGAAGTCCCAGGCGCTCATGGCGCGCAAGGGCGCGGCGGTCGCGGGAGGCGTCGGCAGCGTGCTGCCCGTCTTCGCCGCCCGAGCGGGTGGCGGTGTCATCGAGGACGTGGACGGGAACTCTCTGATCGATTTCGGTTCAGGTATCGCCGTGACGTCGGTCGGTTCCAGTGCCGAAGCGGTCGTACGTCGCGCCTCGGCGCAGCTGGCCGACTTCACCCACACCTGTTTCATGGTGACGCCGTACGAGGGCTACATCGCCGTCTGTGAGGAACTCGCCAAGCTCACCCCGGGCGACCACGCGAAGAAGTCCGCGCTGTTCAACTCCGGCGCCGAGGCCGTCGAGAACGCGGTCAAGATCGCTCGCGCCTACACCAAGCGCCAAGCGATCGTCGTCTTCGACCACGGCTATCACGGCCGCACCAACCTCACCATGGCTCTCACAGCCAAGAACATGCCGTACAAGCACTCCTTCGGGCCCTTCGCACCCGAGGTCTACCGGGTCCCCGTCGCCTACCCCTACCGCTGGCTGACCGGCGCGGAGAACTGCGCCGAAGAGGCGGCCTCCCAGGCCATTGACGTGATCAGCAAGCAGGTCGGGGCGGAGAACGTGGCCGCCATCGTCATCGAGCCGGTACTGGGCGAGGGCGGCTTCATCGAGCCGGCCAAGGGCTTCCTGCCGAAGATCGTCGAGTTCGCCAACAACAACGGCATCGTCTTCGTCGCGGACGAGATCCAGTCTGGCTTCTGCCGCACCGGTCAGTGGTTCGCCTGTGAGGACGAGGGCATCGTGCCTGACCTCATCACCACCGCCAAGGGGATCGCCGGCGGCCTCCCGCTCGCCGCCGTCACCGGCCGCGCCGAGATCATGGACGCCGCGCACAGCGGCGGCCTGGGCGGTACGTACGGCGGCAACCCGGTGGCCTGCGCCGCAGCCCTGGGCTCCATCGAGACCATGCGCGAACTCGACCTCAACGCGAAGGCGAAGCACATCGAGGGCGTCATGAAGGCCCGGCTCAACGCCATGCAGGAGAAGTTCGAGATCATCGGGGACGTCCGAGGGCGTGGCGCGATGATCGCGATCGAGCTGGTTCAGCCGGGCTCCAAGGACCCGAACCCGGGCGCCACGGGTGCACTGGCCGCCGCCTGCCACGCCGCCGGTCTGGTGGTGCTGACCTGCGGCACGTACGGCAACGTCCTGCGCTTCCTGCCGCCACTGGTGATCGGCGACGAACTGCTGAACGAGGGGCTCGACATCCTGGAGGAGTCCTTCACTCAGCTGTGACCGCCGGCCGCACCATCTCGCCGTGCCCCGTACCCCGTGCCCCGTGCGGGGCAGGGCTGCCCCGTGACTGGAGACGGGGCGGCCGGCCAGCGCCTGGCGCCGCCGTGGAATAGTCCGCCCCACGGCCCACGCTGCCGGCCGCGCACCGTGAGCGGCGACAATGCCGCTGAGCAGGGGCGGCACCGGAGCGAGAACGAGGCGGAGACGTGGGCGTACGGCACGGCGCGGGGTGCCAGGCACACCTCGTGAAGAAGATGTGCGAGGGCCATGACGAGCGAGTGATCCAGCTATCCGCCACGTCCGGCCTCACGTACGGTTCCCGCAGATGAGAGAAACACCCCGCTCGCAGGGGACTGCGAGCGATGCCGGGCCGGTGCATCCCCAGCCCCGTTCCGGCCGCGCCTCGGCGCACCCCACTGGAGTCTCTGGCTCCGGATCTCCTCACCGATCGGATGGCCGCCCGCCCCACACCCCCCGGGGCGTGCGGCGCCCCGGTCGCTCCGGCAGCCCCGGAACCACCCCCCCTGTTTCGGGGCTGCCCCTTCCTCTTCACGCACCGTTCCTCGTCTTCGGCAGCGTGATCGCGCTCTTCACCCTCATCACCTGGCAGGTGGCCGCCGACGGCCCCGTGCGGGCGCTGGATGAGCGACTGAGCCGCGACGTGGCGCGACACGGGGCGCTGCCTTCCGGACACTCCCCCTCGTCTGTCGCCATCACCCTGGCCGAATTCGGCGCGGATCTCGGCGGCGCGGCCGTCGTCCTGCCCGTGCTGGCGACGGTGATCGGGGCCGCCCTGTGGTGCGGACGCCGAGCGCGGTGCGCGCTGTGGTGGCTGCCGCCTCTGGCCGCTGCCCTCGCCCTGGCCACAGTGCCCGCGCTGGTCGCTCCGTTGAAGGCGTGGCTGGGGCGACCGGGGCCAGACGGGGCCCCGATGGGAAGCGGGAACGGCTACTACCCATCCGGCCACGCGGCCACGGCCGCCGTCGGTTACGGAGCGGCATACCTCCTCGCTGTCTTCGCATGGTCCGTCACCCGCTCGGGCACGTCGTTGGAGGCGTGTCCAGCCACGCCTCCAACGACAGCCATCCCGATCGCGCCCCGTACCGCCCGGCGATGGGCCGTGGTCGCGCTGGTGGGCCTGAACGCCGGGGTGGGATGGGGCCTGGTACGCCGCGGCTACCACTGGCCCCTGGACGTACTGGGCAGCTGGTGCCTGTCCGTCCTGTTGCTGAGCGGCGTGGCCTGGTCGGTACGGCGTGCGCTGTCCGTCAGTGGCCCTCCCCGGGAGGCTGGTCGCGGCCCGCGGCTGCCTCGTGCATCGCCAGCTCCAGCGTCACCGGATCGATGAGCGTCCCGGAGCCGTCCGGCGGGCTGAGCCACCGCACGCCTCCGGTCTCCCGCCCCGGGTAGGGCACCGCGATCCAGCTACCGTGCCCCGCGCCCCGTACGCCGCTGGCCACCCACCCGGCGGCGGTGCCGGGCGGCACGAAGAACCCGACCCGGGAACCGGTGAAGTCCACCAGCACGGGGCCGAGCCGTTCCACGTAGCCACGCAGTACGTCGTAGGTCTGGGTGCCGAGTTCTCCCGGCACGATGAGGACGTCCCACAGTCGGCCAGCGGGGAGCAGCGTCACTCCCAACGGGTTACGCCCCCACTCCGCCAGGCAAGCCTCCGCGTCGAGTGCCGCTGACGCCAGCCAGTGCACAGCACTCGTCGCCCCCGTGTCACTCATGCCTCTCGCCCCTCTCGTTTCGCGCGTCGTCGTGCGTGTCACGAGAGAGAGGAGGAGCCTTGACCATTCCTTACTCGACTACGGCTACTCGTTAGTAGTGAAGCGCGTCACAGGGGCCCACAGTGCGCTCCACCCCGGTCTGTCGGGGCCCCGGCGGGGCGGACTCCGCCGTGCCCCGTGCCCCGTGCCCCGTGCCCCGTGCCCCGTGCCCCGTGCCCCCAGGCAGGATCACCGCCCCGTACGTCCACGCGTCCCGCCGCGCGTCAACCGGTCCGCGCTCGACGCATGGTCGGTGGCTCGGCTGTTGTACCGCCTCCCCCAGGCCCGAGACAGACCGTCCGACGGTGGCCGTCGGGAACACACTCTTGCGCGGCTCCCTCGGGGCGGCTGGCAGAATCTCCGTTCATGAGGCAAGCGGAGATCGTCTCGGACACGGCACACGAGCACGACGAGCCGACGAACGTGGGGGAGCTGGTCTCGCGCACAGAGCGGGGCGAGCGGTTCACGTACGTCTACTTCTGGGGGCATCAGCCGCGCCGCGACGGCGTCGTGGGCGCCGAATGCTTCAGCCAGTGGTGGCCGGCACCGTTCGCCGTCGATCAGGTCACCTACGCGACGGCCGAGCACTGGATGATGGCGGGCAAGGCCCGGCTGTTCGGCGACGCCGAGGCCGAGCGTCGCGCCATCGCCGCGTCGCACCCCGACCAGGCCAAGGAGATCGGCCGCTCCGTTCGCGGCTTCGACAACGCGGTGTGGCAGGCCCGGCGCTTCGAACTCGTCGTGCGGGGCAACGTGGCGAAGTTCGGCCAGCACCCCGCACTCCGTGACTACCTGCTGGGCACCGGCGTACGCGTCCTGGTCGAGGCGAGCCCCGTGGATCGCGTCTGGGGCATCGGGCTCAGCGCCGACGACGAGCGCGCAGCCGCTCCCGAACGGTGGGCGGGTCTCAACCTCCTCGGCTTCGCCTTGATGGAGGCCCGCCGCCGACTCGCGTAGGCGAAGCCGCGCATCCCCACCACCCCAGGGACGGGGCGCACGCCTCGGCACGGGGCACGGGGCTTGAGCATGTCTGGACCAGCGCCCACAGTTGACACAAGAGGCATCACGCTCGACGTGTTGCCCCGACCGGTACGACGCCATACGACGGGGCACGGGGCACCGACCTCCGTGCAGCACCTGGAGCCCCTCCAGGGCGGTCGAGCCCCGCGGAGACTCCAGACGCGGAACTCTCGACGTGTGACGCGCTAGATGCCGCGCAGTGGGCCTTCCACCAGGATCGACACTCGTGTTCCGGTGCTGCCGTACGGCTCGTCGGACTCGTCGCCGTCCGACTCGTCGCCGTCGGTGGCGACATAGACGAAGATCATGACCACGCTCGCGACGCAGGCGATGATGCCGAGGATGATGCCGGCCAGCGCGGAGCCGCCGTTGTCCGCTTCGCGGCGCTGGGCCTTGCCTCGTCCGAGTACGCCGAAGACGATCGCCAGCACGCCCAGGATGATGCCGAAGACGACGCTGAAGAACAGCACCAGGCCGACGATCCCGAGCACGAGTGCGGCGGTGCCCTGAGCGTTGTTGGGCCAGTGGACGCCGCGGCCCCAGGCCGCACCGTAGGGCGTCGGGTACACGTAGCCCTGGTTCCCGTGGGGCGTCGGCGCTCCGTAGGGCGCATGGCCGTGACCGCCCGGCCCGTACGGGCTCTGCCCCGGGGAGCCGTGCACGTGGCCGCTCTGGCCGTACGGAGCGGCGCCGTAGGCGTACGCACTCGGGGTGCCCGGCCCCGTCGGCGCTGGCGGCGGCGGGGGGACCGCACTCGCCCCCGTCGCGCCGTGCGGTGTCCACATCGCGGGGCTGTACGCCGCTGCCGGCGCTTGGCCCACGGGCGGGCTGACGGGCACGGACGCGCCGGGGTCCGACGCGGGCGCGGGGGCCGGCGCGGCAGCCGCCTCCGCCCGCGCGTCCACTTCCTGCCCCTGTTCCTGACCGCGCGTCGGTGTGGGTGGCCTTTCCGGCGTCGCCGGAGCGGCCTGGTCGTGCGGCCCCGCCCCAGTCGTGGGGGGCGTCACGCCCGAGCTGTCGGCTGGCGCGGCGGACGTGGGCTGGTCGGACTCGTCGGGCATGTCGCTCCCCCTACGGACAATCGGTCGTGTGGTGGCCTGGTTACCACGGGGCCAGGGCCCCGGTTCTACGATGATCCAAGCGTGCCCCTTCCCGGGCCCCGTCCCCAGGAGGTTCAGTTGTCCGATCTCACCACCTTCATCGCCGGACTGCCGAAGGCCGAACTGCACGTCCACCACGTGGGCTCCGCCTCTCCTCGTATCGTCGCCGAACTCGCCGCGCGCCATCCCGACTCGAAGGTGCCGAAGGACCCGGCGGCGCTTGTCGACTTCTTCACCTTCCGCGACTTCGCGCACTTCATCGACGTCTATCTCTCCGTCGTCGACCTCATCCGGGACGCGGAGGACGTGCGACTGCTGACGTACGAGATCGCTCGGGACATGGCTCGGCAGAACATCCGTTACGCCGAACTGACCGTCACGCCCTTCAGTTCGACCCGGCGTGGCATACCCGATGCCGCTTTCGTCGAGGCCATCGAGGACGCCCGCAAGGGCGCCGAGGCTGAGCTCGGCGTCACGCTCCGTTGGTGCTTCGACATCCCCGGCGAGGCGGGCCTGGAGGCCGCGGAGGAGACCACGCGCATCGCGTTGGACCTCCAGCCCGACGGGCTGATCAGCTTCGGCCTGGGCGGCCCGGAGATCGGCGTACCGCGCCCGCAGTTCAAGCCGTACTTCGACCGGGCCATCGCGGCGGGGCTGCACAGCGTGCCACACGCCGGCGAGACCACGGGGCCGCAGACCGTCTGGGACGCCCTCACCGCGCTCCGCGCCGAGCGCATCGGCCACGGCACGTCCAGCGCACAGGACCCGAAGCTGCTGCAGTTCCTCGCGGAGCACGGCATCCCGTTGGAGGTCTGCCCGACGTCCAACATCGCCACGCGGGCCGTGGCCACGCTGGAGGAGCACCCGATCCGGGACATGGTCGCTGCCGGCGTGCTCGTGACCGTCAACACCGATGACCCGCCCATGTTCGGTACCGACCTCAACAACGAGTACGCCGTGGCGGCTCGGTTGTTGGACCTTGACGCCGTGGGCGTGGCCGCGCTGGCGAAGAACGCCGTGACGGCCTCGTTCCTCGACACCACGGGCAAGGCCAAGCTCACCGCCGAGATCGACGCGTACACAGCCGGGGCGACGGCCTAGGAGGCCCCCGGACGAGCCCCGCAAGGAGGCGCCTGGGCAGCACGTCACGTGGGCCCCGCCCTCTCAGGTCCGATCGGGCCGCGACGACCGCGTCGCCACGCACCGAGCGTGCCCCCCGACGCGGTCGAACGGAGCACGGTGACGGCCTCGCGCACGGGGCGGGGAGCGGCGACCTCGCGGGGGGGGGTGCGGGGCGGAGGAGGCGTGGCGCGGCAACAATGGGGAGCATGGTCACCAGAACCGCACCACGCGTCAGCGACTTCACCGCCGTTGCCCACCGCGGGGACCCGTACGTGCAGCGCGAGAACACGCTGGCCTCGATCCGCTCAGCGGTGCGCGCGGGCGCCGACGCGGTGGAGGTCGACGTACGGATCACCCGCGACGGTGAGCCCGTGCTGTTGCACGACGCGTCCCTGAAGCGACTGTGGGGTCACGATCGGGCTCTCGCCGACCTCACGGCGGCCGAGGTCGGAGCCGTCACGGGCGGCGGGGTGCCCGCGTTGCGCGACGGCCTGGACGAGATGGCCGGTGGGCCGCGTACGGTGCGCGCCATGCTCGACCTACCCGCTCCGTCGGCTGTGCCCGCGACACTTGCCACGGTGCGCGCGGCCGGGGCGGCGGACCGCGTGTACTACTGCGGCAACCTGACCGCGTTGCGCGCTGTACGACGAGCGGACCCCGACGCGGAGATCGCCTTCACCTGGACATCGCTCGCGCCACCACGCCCCGAGCTGGTCGCGGAGCTACGCCCACGCTGGCTGAACTACCGGTTCGGCATCGTCTCTCCCGCCCTGGTGGAACAGGCACACGCGGACGGCATCCTGGTCTCCGCCTGGACGGCGGACACGAAGCGCACGATGCGGCGGCTGCTCCGCGCGGGCGTCGACGGCATCACGACCAACCGCATCGGCACCCTGCGCGCGCTGATCGGGCACGGAGCGCTGGAGGGTCGGTAACGGCGCCTCACACCGGCGGCGCTGGTGGCCACGGCGGTGACGCCGCGCGTGCGAGACGTATGAGACGTACGGCACGTTGGCGGCGCGGCCCCGCGAGCCGGCGCCGCCGGCGCCCAGGCTCGCCATCGCCATCGCCATCGTCGTCTCGGCTCGGACCTTCGCCCCGTACGCGGGAGCTCGACGGCCCTCGCTCGGTCCGGAGCCGTGCCCCGTGCCCCGTGCCCCGTGCCCCCGGGCAGGATCACCACGGCACGCCCGCGACACACCACACCGCGCGGCACCCCCACACGCGGAAGAAGGCTGGCACCGCCCGAAGCCCGACACCTCACGCCGGCCTCGTCACCCCGTGCGCCAAACGCAACAGGCCGGTCTCGTGCACGCCCCGTACGAGACCGGCCCCACCTCCGGCGCGACAAGCCGGCCCGCCCAGGCCCACACAGCGACCCGGTGCCACACACGCAAGCCGGACACCGCCGTCCCAGGCTCAGCCGAAGGACGCACTGGCACGGTACGACCACGAACCCCAGCCCGCGCCGTACCCACCGGACACACGCCCGACTGGTCCGGCGACACGAAGCGCCGGCGGGGCGGGACGGGGCCGCAGCCGACGAGCAGCGGAGCCCCGCGTGCGAGCGGCCGAGAGCTCAGGGCTCCGGCCAGCCGGCCGGCACCGTCACCGGCGCGAGAGACCACCAGCCGGCCCCGTACCGCCTCGCTCGGCCGCTCGCGGGCCGCTGTTCCGGTCGGTCAGCCGTCCAGCGATGTCATGACGTGCTTGACGCGCGTGTAGTCCTCGAAGCCGTACGAGGACAGGTCCTTGCCGTAGCCCGACTTCTTGAATCCGCCGTGCGGCATCTCCGCGACCAGCGGGATGTGCGTGTTGATCCACACGCAGCCGAACTCCAGCGCCTTGGACAGCCGCATGGCGCGCGCGTGGTCCTTGGTCCACACGGACGACGCCAGGGCGTACTCGACGCCGTTGGCGTAGCTGACGGCCTGTTCCTCGGTGGTGAAGGACTGGACGGTGATGACGGGGCCGAAGACCTCGTTCTGGATGATCTCGTCGTCCTGCTTCAGGCCGGAGACGACGGTGGGGGCGTAGAAGTACCCCTTGTCGCCGACGCGCTGGCCACCGGTCTCGACCTTCGCGTGGGCCGGGAGCCGGTCGACGAAGCCGGAGACCTGGGCGAGTTGGTTGGCGTTGTTGAGGGGGCCGTACAGGACGTCCTCGTCGTCCGGCGCACCTGTCTTGATCTCGGCGGCGGCCTTGGCCAGCGCCGTGACGAACTCGTCGTGGATCGACTCGTGCACCAGCACGCGGGTCGCGGCGGTACAGTCCTGTCCCGCGTTGAAGTAGCCGGCCACCGAGATGTCCTCGACGGCCTTGGCGATGTCGGTGTCCTCGAAGACGACGACCGGGGCCTTGCCGCCGAGCTCCAGGTGCACCCGCTTGATGTCCTTGGACGCGCTCTCGGCGACCTGCATCCCCGCCCGTACGGAGCCGGTGATGGAGACCATGGCGGGCACCGGGTGCTCGACCATCTGGCGCCCCGTGTCGCGGTCGCCGCACACGATGTTGAAGACGCCCTTGGGGTGACCGAGGTCCGCCAGCACGCCGCCGATGATCTCGGCCATGAGGACCGTCGACGCCGGGGTGGTGTCGGAGGGCTTCAGGACCACCGTGTTGCCCGCCGCGAGGGCGGGGGCGAACTTCCACACGCCCATCATCATCGGGTAGTTCCACGGCGCGACCTGCGCGCAGACGCCGATCGGCTCGCGCCGGACGAATGACGTCAGCCCCTCCATGTACTCGCCGGCAGAGCGGCCCTCCAGCATCCGCGCCGCGCCCGCGAAGAAGCGGATCTGGTCGACCATCGGGGGGATCTCCTCGGACCGCGTGAGTCCGAGCGGCTTGCCGGTGTTCTCCGACTCGGCGGCGATCAGCTCCTCCGCGCGCTCCTCGAAGGCATCGGCGATCTTCAGGAGGAGCTTCTGCCGCTCGGCCGGGACCACGTCACGCCAGGCCGGGAAGGCTGCCTCGGCGGCCCTCATGGCCGCGTCCACGTCCGCCGCGCCGGACAGTGGAGCGGTGGCGTACGCCTCTCCGGTGACCGGGTTGACCACCTCGGTGGTCCGCCCGTCAGCGGCGTCCTGGAACTCCCCGTCGATGTAGTTGCGCAAACGACGCAGCTCGGTGGTCACAGCCACCCCTCCCTGCCAAGTGTCCGATAGGTGAGACACCCACCCTAGCCTCCAGGGCGACGCTTTCGACATACCCACTCGCCGAAAGCTACGAAATCAGTTACCAGAAGAGCTCCGGACAACGAATTCCGGCGAACCTGAGTTGCGACACAGTCGAGTCCTCGTGCAGGGTGAGAGGCGTGGCCACACCTGACAAGCACAGTTCGCCCTCGATCGACGCCGTCTCGTTGGCGATCATCGAGCAGCTCCAGGAGGACGGGCGCCGCTCGTACGCCGCGATCGGCAAGGCCGTGGGGCTTTCCGAGGCGGCCGTCCGGCAGCGCGTCCAGAAGCTGCTCGATCAGAACGTGATGCAGATCGTCGCCGTCACCGACCCGCTGACCGTGGGTTTCCGACGCCAGGCGATGGTCGGCGTCAACGTCGAGGGCGATATCGAGCCGGTGGCCGACGCCCTGACGGCGATGGAGGAGGTGGAGTACGTCGTCGTCACCGCCGGCTCCTTCGACCTCCTCGCCGAGATCGTCTGTGAGGACGACGACCACCTCCTGGAAACGATCAACAAGCGGATTCGCACGCTGCCCGGCGTGCGCTCCACCGAGAGCTTCGTCTACCTCAAGCTCCGGAAGCAGACCTACACCTGGGGAACGAGATAGCCATGAGCGCCGACGCCGGCACAGCGACCTCCACCACGCGCCGTTCCAAGGCCGCCTACGATCACCTGTGGATGCACTTCACCCGCATGGCGTCGTACGAGAACGCCCCGGTGCCGACCATCGTGCGCGGCGAGGGCACCTACATCTACGACGACCAGGGCAAGCGTTACCTCGACGGCCTGGCCGGCCTGTTCGTCGTGCAGGCGGGACACGGCCGGGAGGAGCTCGCCGAGGCCGCGTACCGGCAGGCGCGGGAACTCGCCTTCTTCCCGGTGTGGAGCTACGCCCACCCCAAGGCGATCGAGCTCGCCGAACGGCTGGCGCACCACGCTCCCGGCGACCTCAACAAGGTCTTCTTCACCACCGGTGGCGGCGAGGCGGTGGAGACGGCGTGGAAGCTCGCGAAGCACTACCACAAGCTGACCGGCAACCACACCAAGTACAAGGTCATCTCCCGCGCCGTCGCGTACCACGGCACGCCGCAGGGCGCCCTGTCCATCACCGGTCTGCCCGCGCTCAAGGCCCCGTACGAACCACTGGTGCCCGGCGCGCACAAGGTGCCCAACACCAACATCTACCGCGCCCCGTCACACGGCGACGACCCGGAGGCGTTCGGCCGCTGGGCCGCCGACCAGATCGAGCAGCAGATCCTCTTCGAGGGCCCGGAGACGGTCGCCGCCGTCTTCCTGGAGCCGGTCCAGAACGCCGGTGGCTGCTTCCCACCACCGCCCGGCTACTTCCAGCGGGTGCGGGAGATCTGCGACCAGTACGGCGTCCTCCTCGTCTCCGACGAGGTCATCTGCGCCTTCGGCCGCCTCGGCACGATGTTCGGGTGCGACAAGTTCGGCTACGTGCCGGACATCATCACCTGCGCCAAGGGCATGACCTCCGGCTACTCCCCCATCGGCGCCACCATCGTCTCCGACCGGATCGCCGAACCCTTCTACACGGCCGACAACACCTTCCTGCACGGCTACACCTTCGGTGGCCACCCCGTGTCGGCCGCCGTCGCGCTCGCCAACCTCGACATCTTCGAACGCGAGGGCCTCAACCAGCACGTCCTCGACAACGAGCACGCGTTCCGCACCACCCTTTCCCGCCTCGACGACCTGCCGATCGTCGGCGACGTGCGCGACAACGGCTTCTTCTACGGCATCGAGCTGGTGAAGGACAAGGCCACCAAGGAGTCCTTCACCGACGAGGAGTGCGAGCGCCTGCTGTACGGCTTCGTCTCCAAGAAGCTGTACGAGAACGGCCTGTACTGCCGCGCCGACGACCGAGGCGACCCGGTCATCCAGCTCGCACCCCCGCTCATCGCCGACCAGGCGACGTTCGACGAGATCGAGCAGATCGTACGGGGCGTGCTGACGGAGGCGTGGACGAAGATCTGACCGCAGCACTACCGGCACGGGCCCTGTCCGGCGGCGCGCCACCGGACAGGGCCGAGCAGCGCGTCGGGATGACGGAGGCCACGGCGCGGTGTGAGGGCGTTGCCTGCAGGCTCCGTACGGGGCGCGTCCGACCGGTACGGGGAACACAGCCGGCTCCCTGCAGCACCGCCCCGTGGCCCGTACCCTGCCCCGCAGTGCGTTCGCTGGCCCCGTGCTCCGTGCTCCGTGCTCCGTGCTCCGTGCTCCGTGCTCCGTGCTCCGTGCTCCGTGCTCCGTGCTCCGTGCTCCGTGCTCCGTGCTCCGTCAACGGCAGTGTCCGCGTCGTTCCCGGTTTCGCAACCTGCGGCGAGCCGAGTGCGGGGCCCGGCGGAGACGAGTATCCGGGCGGCGCGTCGCCGGTCACGTGCCCGGTCGGCATCCACCGGTCGACGGCTTGCCGTCGCCGCGCCGCCCCGCGTCACTCAACTGGCCGCCTGTTCGCTGGCCGATGTCGGCCGCTGCTCTCCCCGGGCACGCGTGATCCACGTCCGCGTATGCCGGCGAGTGCTGAAGCGAAAGGCTGATTCGACGGCTGATCGGAGGAATAGCGCCGCTTCAGCGCCGCGCCTGGGCCCCGTTCCCCCACGCGAGTCCTTACCGTTCCAGTGACCGATCGCTCTTGCCTTCGTTCACCCGGTCAGGGGAACGCGGACAATCGTCAGCAACCGAGGTACTGCCATGGTGGCTCCGCCCGACAACGATGTGCTGTGGGCACGTGCCCTCACCTACGCGTACCGTGGCTCGCCCGCGCTGACAGGTGTATCCCTCGGCGTTCGCGAAGGGGAGATCCTGGCGGTCTCCGGGCCCCGTGGCTGCGGCAAGACCACCCTGCTGCGCTGCCTGTCCGGCCAACTCGTACCCGACAGCGGCGAGGTGTGGTTCAACAGCACCCCCGTGCACACCATGCCGGCGGTGGCCCGCGAGCGGCTGCGCGGCGATCGCTTCGGGTGGATCGGCCCCGAACCCTGCCTCGTACCGGAACTGAACGCCTGGGAGAACGCCGCACTGCCCCTCATGCTCCGTGGCACGCGCCGCAAGGCCGCCAAGCACGCGGCGCACGAGTGGCTCGATCGGCTCGACGTCGGCGACTGCGCCCGGAGTCGCCCCGCCGCGCTCCTGCAGTCACAGCGACAGCGCGTGGCCGTCGCCAGGGCACTCGCCACGGAACCCGACGTCCTCTTCGCCGACGAACCGACCGCCCCGCTGCAAGGTCCCGACCGTGAACAGGTCCTCCGCACCATCACCACGGCGGCGCGCTCCCACGGCATCACGGTGCTACTCACGGGCCACGGCACCGAGGCCGACGCCCTGGTCGACCGCTCCGTCTCGCTCGTCGACGGCCGGCGCGGCGGCTCCGCCCCCACTCGTGACGCGGAGGGCAGTGCGGCGTGCTCAGTCTCCGTCTAGCCCTTGGCGCCAGCCCGCTGACCCAGGTCCGGCGGTCGCTTGTAGCCATCGCGTCCGCGGGGTCCGGCTTTCTGCTGTTGTGCTCCCTCGGGTACGCCCTGGGCCACCCCGACGCCACGTCCGACGCCCTGGCGCGCCTCCTCTGGTGCGCGGCGCCACTGGCCGCGACCGTGCAACTGGCCACCGCTGTCGGCCGTGTCGACACGGTCCTTCACCCCGCTGAGGGACTGGCGGGCGCTGGGTGCGGGCCGTTTCGACGCGCGGTGCTCACAGCCTCGTCCACGGCCCTGATCTGCTTCGCCGGAAGCTCGCTCGCACTGCTCGCCTTTCTCTATCTGCGGGGCGACCTCGGCGGCTCTCCCCTCAACGACCCCGTCATCGACGCGTTCGCCGTGGGCTATCACCTCCCCGTCGGGGCCGTGCTGACCCTCCTGTCGGTGCCACCTCTTGCCGCCGCCACAGCCGGCGCACTCAGCTCGCGGGCGCACGACGCACCGGACGTACGCCGGACACGGGCGCCACGGAGCGCACGGCCAGCGCTCTCGCGCATGCAATCGGCTACTCCCGCGCTTGCCGCGATGGAGACTCCGTCCGCTTCTCACCTACCTCCCCCACCGCTCACCCAGGCGAATGTGTCGCCCGAACCCCCTGTCCGCGTGGCGCCGGTACTCAACGCCGTCGACACCAACGCCCCGTTGGCCGTCGCCGTACCCTCACCTGAGCCGGTGAGCGCGGAGGCCGAGCCCGTCACTGTGACGCCCGCCATGCCGCCCCCTGACACCACCGAGGCTTCCGGGCTGCCCTGGGGGATCGCGCTGATCTCAGTGGGGTTGGCACTTGAGGCCTACGTCAGCCGCGACGTCACCGACACGCGGGACCTGCTCCCCGTGCCGGGCCACCTCAGCGGCGGCGCTCTCGCCGTGCTGGCCACGTGGGTACTGGCCACCGTGGGGCTGGTGTTGATCGGGCCCGGGGTCATCCGCCTCTGCGGCAGGCTGCTCGCCCTGGGGCGGCCGGGTGCCGTGCGGCTGCTGGCGGGGCGCGGGTTGCAGGAGGAGTCAGGCCGACTCGGTCGCCCGCTGGGCGCGCTGTGCGCGGTCGCGAGCAGCGCCTACGTCGCGGTCCGTCTGTACGAGGCGGTGCCGGACCTGACGGAGGACCGTCCGTTCGGCCCCCTGACGGGCCTCGGCGCAGCGCTGGTGATGGGGTGCGCCACCGCCACAGCGCTGATGGCCGTGCTGGAGAGCAGAAACGCACGCGCCGCCTCGACCGGCGCCCTGCTCTGTCTCGGCGCCCCGCGGCCCGCTCTCCGCAACGCTGCGGCCCTCCGCGTGGCAGCCGTCTTCACCGCTCTGGGCGCCCTCAGTTGGCTGGTGGCCGAACTCGCCACGATGCCACTCGCCACGTAACACGGGGCGCCCTTGGCCGCTCCGCGACCGCCTGCGTCGGCTTCGTCTGCCAGCGGAACGGCGCCATCGGATGCGGGTGCCTCCCCGTAGGTCCGAGCTCTCCCCGTGCTCCAGGAGGGCGCGCCATCCCGGAGCACAGCAGGACCCTCGTGCGCGGCGTCCGCGAGGCGCCGGCCCGGCCGCGAGCCACCCGCCCCGACGCTGAGCACACAGCCGGCGCGGCCCGCCCTGCCGCCAAGCGGGACCTGCTCCGTGCCCCCAGGCAGAGTCACCGCCCCGTGCCCCGTGCCCCGTGCCCCGTGCTCCGTGCTCCGTGCTCCGTGCTCCGTGCTCCGTGCTCCGTGCTCCGTGCTCCGTGCTCCGTGCTCCGTGCTCCCGAGCAGGATCGCGGATCTCTACGCCACGACATCACCACTCCGCGCCTCGTCCCCACGGGAGGGGAGTAGCACCGCGTAACGACGCAACGGGCGATGAGTCGACATCGCTGCCGGGCTCGATCGGCGCTCTACTCCGTCCGACCGAGCGACACCACGTCCTCAACCGCGAACGCGACGCGTACCCGCTCTCCTTCCGCCGGCGCCTCTCGCAGGGAGCACGCCGCCTCCAGCATCGGCCCGCTTTCGGGCCGCAACAGCAGGGAGACACCGAGGCCGCCACGGAACGTTCGCGCCCGCACGACGCACGGAAGCCCGTCGTCAGCGCCCGTCAGCCGCACGCCCGTGGGGCGGATCAGCAGTTGGCACGGGCCGGCGGCGGTTCCGGTCGGCACCGGCACCATCCCCCAGGGGGTGTCGGCGGATGCACCTCGCACGGTCGCGTCCACGACGTTGTCAAAGCCGAGGAAGCGCGCCACGAACTCGGAGGCGGGCTGCTGCCAGACCTCCAGCGGGGTGCCGACCTGGGCAATCCGGCCGTCCTGCATGACGACGACACGGTCGGCCAGGGCGAATGCCTCGCCCTGATCGTGGGTGACGGCCAGCACCGTCGTACCCAACTGGCGGAACATCTGTCGGAGTTCGACGACGAGCCGTTCCCGCAGTCCACGGTCGAGCTGACCCAGCGGCTCGTCCAGCATCAGCAGTTTCGGACGCGGTGCGAGGGCGCGCGCCAGCGCCACCCGCTGCTGTTCGCCTCCCGACAGCGCCGCGATGGCTCGCCGCTGCGCCCCCGGGAGGCCCACGAGATCCAGGAGTTCGGCCACCGCGCGGTCGGCCTCCCCCCGCCCGGCCTTCCGCAGGCGCAGGCCGAACGCGACGTTGCCCGCCACGTCCCGCTGCGGAAAGAGCTGATGGTCCTGGAACATGAGGCCGACGCCTCTGCGGTGCGCGGGCACGCCGGCCTGGTCGCGCCCCGCGAGCCGGATCTGCCCGCTGTCCGCGGCCTGAAGACCAGCCACCACGCGCAGCATGGTGGACTTTCCGCTACCGCTGGGGCCGAGCACACAGACGGTCTCACGCTCGGCGACGCCGAGGCTCACCGCGTCCAGCGCGACGCGCTCACGGAAGCGCACGGTGACCTCGTCCAGCCGCAGCAGATCCGCGCCCCGTCCGCCCCGTTCCCCGCGAGTGTCCGGCGTGCCTCGGGCCCCGTCACCGTCACCCCGCGTCCCGCGCTCCGTGCCCCGTGCTCCGTTGGTGGCGGTAGCTCCGTCGCTCCGTGCCTCGCCCTCAGTCTCGTCCCGTTCGGCCGGCGCTGGCCGTTCCGTCGCGCCGTGGAGACCGCCGTCGTCTCCCGCCGAATCGTGGCGCTGTGGCCCACCGTCGTCCCGGGCTCGCCTCTTGTGCGGCAATGTCATCTAGAACTCTCCCGAACGGTTGGTACGGAGCCGCTCAAGCGCCAACAGCGCGGCTGCGCAGATCACCATCAAGATGGTGCTCAGCGCCATGGCCTGCCCGTAGTTGAGCTCCCCTGCGCGACCCAGGAAGCGGGCGATGGCCACCGGAAGAGTGGGGTTGTCGGGGCGGGCGATGAAGACGGTCGCCCCGAACTCCCCCAGTGACACGGCGAACGCGAAGCCGGCGGCGATCAGCAGGGCCCTGCGGACCAGGGGCAGGTCCACCTCTCGCCACGCACGCAGCGGCGAAGCGCCCAGGACGGTGGCGGCCTCGCGCAGCCGGTCGTCCACCGCACGGAGCACCGGCAGCATCGTTCGTACGACGAAGGGGACACCGACCAGGGCCTGCGCCAGGGGCACCAGGAACCACGAGGCCCGGAGGTCCAGCGGCGGCTTGTCCAGCGTGATCAGGAATCCGAACCCGACGGTGACGGCCGAGGTGCCGAGCGGCAACATGAGCAGCGCGTCGAAGCCCCGCACCAGCCGTCCCGCTCGCGTCGGTCCGCTGCCCCGTGGTCCGCGCACGGTGAGCGCGGCGGCGGCGAGGCCGCCGACGACGAGCGCGATGACGGTGGCGACCGCCGCGTACCGGAGCGAGTTCCACAGGGCGTCCAACGGCGCCACGATGAAGGTCCCGCCGCTTTCCTCAGCCGACGCCAGCACTTCGTAGAAGGCGAACCCGTAACCGTCGGGGCCGGCGAGGGAGCGCTCCACCAGTACGGCCAGCGGCAGAAGGATCAACAGCGCGATGACGGCGAGCACGCCCCCCAGGAGCGTCCACTGTCCGGCGCCGCGCGGCCGATGGGCCGTGTACGAGGCGTCCACCAACCGCAGCGTGCTCTCCCGTCGCCGCACCGTCCACGCGTGGACCACGAGCAGCGCGGCGACCGCGGCGAACTGGGTCAGTGTCAGGACCGCGGCGGTCGGCAGGTCCAGGAGCTGCGCGGTCTGCCGGTAGATCTCCACCTCCAGCGTCGCGTATCGCGGCCCGCCCAGGATCTGGACCGCACCGAAGGAGGTGAACGTGAAGAGGAAGACCATGAGCGTCGCACCGGCGATGGCGGGCCCGAGAGCGGGCAGTGTCACCTGGCGCCAGGCGGCGAACCGGCCGGCCCCCAGGACGCGGGCGGCCTCCTCCTGCCGCGGGTCGAGTTGCGCCCACAACCCACCGACGGTGCGGACCACCACGGCGTAGTTGAAGAAGACGTGGGCCAGCAGGATCGCCCAGACGGTGGTGTCCAGCCGCACGCCCCACAGTTCGTCGAGGAGGCCGCCTCGCCCGAGGAGAGCGAGGAAGGCCGATCCCGCGACCACCGTGGGCAGCACGAAGGGCACCGTCACCACGGCCCGCAGCAGCTGCTTGCCCGGGAAGTCCAGACGCGCGAAGACGTATGCCCCCGGCAGTGCGAGGGCGAGGGTCAGCGCTGTGGAGGCGGCGGCCTGCCACACGGTGAACCACAGCACGTTGAGCACGTCGGGGTCGCCGAGAACCTCACTGACCCGTCCGAGTTGCCAGGCGCCGCCGGCGTGCAGCCCACGAGCGGTGATGGCTGCCACCGGATACCCGAAGAAGAGCCCGAAGAACCCGAGCGGTACAGCCATGAGGCCAAGGCGCAGGGCCGTGGTCCGCCACGCCCCCGTCGCTCGCGGGCCCCGCCCCGTGCCCCGTGCCCCGTACCGCGCCGGTCCGTGCGGGGCTCCGTGCTCCGTGCCCCGTACCGCTGAGCCCTCGGCTCCGTGCCCCGTGCTCCATGCGTGGGCCCCGTGGGGCGCCTCGGAGCACGGCGCGTCGGGCGACGGTGCGTCGTTCACCTCACGACGAGCGAAGTCCACGTCTTGATCCACTGCTCGCGGTTCTTGGCGATCTCCTCCGGGGCGACGGTGGCCGGCTTGGCGATCCGCTCCCCGTACTTCGTGAAGACCTCCGGCAGCTTCGCGTCCGGCCGGACCGGGTTGACGTACATCGTGACCGGCACGTCCTCCTGGAAGGTCTTGCTGAGCATGAAGTCCAGGAGTGCCTTACCGCCCTTGGTGTTCTTCGCTCCGTCGAGCAGCCCGGCGAACTCGATCTGCCGGAAGCACGTGCCGGTGGCCACGCCCGTCGGGCCCTCCTTGGGCTGCGGCTTGACGCCGACCACCTCGGCGGGCGGGCTGGAGGCGTAGGAGACGACCAGCGGCTTGTCTCCCTTGCCCGAGCCACCACCGGAACCGGAGAAGCGGTCGTTGTACGCCTGCTCCCAGCCGTCGACGACCTCGACCCCGTTGTCCTTCAGCTTCTTCCAGTAGTCCTGCCAGCCGTCGTCCCCGTAGGTGCCGACTGTCCCGAGCAGGAAGGCGAGCCCGGGCGAGGACGTGGCAGCGTTCTCCGTGACCAGGAGGTTCTTGTACTGCGGCTTGATCAGGTCGTCGAAGCTGCGCGGCGGCGCCAGCTTCTTGTCCGCGAAGTACTTCCGGTCGTAGTTGACGCAGATGTCACCGGTGTCCACGGGGGTGACCCGGTGCTTCGCGGCGTCCAACTGCAGGCCCGCGGGCACCTGGTCGAGGTCCTTGGCCCGGTACGGGGCGAAGACGCCCTCGTCCAGCGCGCGCGAGAGCAGCGTGTTGTCGACGCCGAAGAAGACATCGCCCTGCGGATTGCCCTTCGACAGGATGGCCTGGTTCACCGCCGCCCCGGCGTCCGCCCCACGCGCCACCTTGACCTTGTAGCCGGTCTCCTGCGTGAACCGCTGGAGCACCGCCTTGGACACCGTGAAGGAGTCGTGCGCGACGACCGTTACCGTCTTGGAGTCCGAGCCGCTGCCGGACTCTCCACACGCCGCCAGCGTGGTGACGCCCAACGTGCCGAGCAGAGCGGTGCCCACGGCACGCCGAAGGTAGCTGTTCATCAGTGCGTCTGACTCCCTACGCCGGTATGACCCGGATCAGGTCCGAGGGTCTGCGGCACCCGCGGTGCCGCACTCTCAGCGCGTAGCGCGCTCCCCTGTCGGAAATGTGCGTTTGTTCGACTCACGATAGCGCGACGTGCTGCCGGTGCCCCATCCGCACCGTCCCCGCGCGCCAGATGGTGCACACGGCGCCCAGGACGGAGCCGTGCCGGACACCGCGCACCACGCGACACGGGGCGCGTACGGTGCCGACATCGGCGCGTGCGTGGGGCGACGCCGTCGCCCCACGCCCCGTCACCGCTCGGAGGCGGCCAGCTGGCCGCAGGCCCCGTCGATCTCCTGCCCACGGGTGTCCCGGACGGTCACGGGCACGCCGTGCGCCTCGAGCGCCGCGACGAACGCGCGCTCGTCCTCGGGCCGCGAAGCGGTCCACTTCGACCCGGGGGTGGGGTTGAGCGGGATGAGGTTGACGTGCACCCGACGCCCGCGCAGCAACCTGCCCAGCAGGTCGGCCCGCCACGCCTGGTCGTTGATGTCCCTGATCAGGGCGTACTCGATGGACACCCGGCGCCCGGACTTCTCCGCGTACTCCCACGCGGCGTCCAGCACCTCCCGGACCTTCCAGCGGGTGTTGACCGGCACCAGGGTGTCGCGCAGCTCGTCATCCGGCGCGTGCAGTGATACCGCCAGGCGGCACTTGAAGCCCTCGTCGGCGAACCGCAGCATCGCCGGCACCAGCCCGACCGTGGACACGGTGATCCCACGCTGGGAGAGGCCCAGACCGTCGGGCTCCGGGTCGGTGAGCCGGCGGATGGCGCCGACGACCCGCTTGTAGTTGGCGAGCGGCTCGCCCATGCCCATGAAGACGATGTTCGAGAGCCGGGCGGGCCCACCCGGTACCTCGCCGTCGCGCAGGGCGCGCATGCCGTCGACGATCTGGTGCACGATCTCGGCCGTGGAGAGGTTACGGTCGAGCCCCGCCTGCCCCGTGGCGCAGAAGGGGCAGTTCATGCCGCAGCCGGCCTGCGAGGAGATGCACATCGTGACCCGGTCCGGGTAGCGCATCAGCACCGACTCGACCAGCGTCCCGTCGTGCAGCCGCCACAGTGTCTTACGGGTGGCGTCACCGTCACAGCTGATGTGCCTGACGACGTTCATCAGGTCCGGCAGCAGTTCGGCGGCCAGCTTCTCGCGGGCCGCCGCGGGGATGTCCGTCCAGTTCGCCGGGGCGTCCGCGTACCGGGCGAAATAGTGCCGGGAGACCTGCCCAGCACGGAAGGGCTTCTCGCCGATCGCGGCCACGGCCTCACGGCGCTCGGCGGGGGTGAGGTCAGCGAGATGCCGCGGCGGCTTCTTGGCTCCGCGCGGCGCGACGAAAGTGAGTTCTCCGGGCTTAGGCATGGTTCATCTAGTGTCGCAGACATACGGGGTAGGGCTCACCGGCTACGAACGGGGCCCTCGACACACACAAAGCCGCAGGTGGCGATAGCTGTCCGCGGCATTCACGCGGCTGCCGGTCACGTACGGTCAGCACCCGGCGGGCGGGCTCGGCACACCGCCCACGAACGGCTTCGCGGCCCGGTCCCCTGCCACATGCGGCGCGGCCGACAGAGGGCGTCGCACCTCTCCCGTCACACCCCCGGACACTCCACACGCTCCGCACATCGCGAGCCCAGCCTCGCCGCCCCGGCCAGCCGACACTCGCACGGGGCGCACGGCCCCCTCCCCCGCCGCACAGTCAGCCCAACGCCGCGGCTTCGTACGCTCCGTACGCGGCGCACCCTCATCCCGACATTCGCCGCCCCGTGCCCCGTGCCCCGTGCCCCGTGCCCCGTGCCCCGTGCCCCGTGCCCCCAGGCAGGGTCGCTCGCCCGTACCTCGCCGCGACACCTCAAGCGGCCCGCGCACTCCGCCCCACCCCCGCCGCCTCTCGCGGCGACCGGGACGCCCCGCCCGTATCGCCGCTCTCATGCTTCGAGCCGCCTCGCCCACGTGGAGTTTCGTGGACGGGGCGGCTCGTACGCGGCTGCGGGTGTTCTCACTCCCGGCGGGGGCTCTCAGCCCGCGCCGACGAACACCACCAGCAGGAGCCAGGCGACCGGTGCCGTCGGGAGCAGCGAGTCGAGGCGGTCCATGATGCCGCCGTGCCCCGGCAGCAGCGTTCCCATGTCCTTGATCCCGAGATCCCGTTTGATCATGGACTCGCCCAGGTCGCCCAGCGTGGCGCTGACGGCGACCGCGAGACCCAGGATCAGGCCCTGCCACCAGGCGCCGTCCTCGACCAGGAACCGCATGCACAGCGCCCCCGCCACCATGGCGAAGGCCATGGCGCCCAGCAGCCCCTCGCGTGTCTTTCCGGGGCTGATGCGTGGAGCGAGCTTGTGCTTGCCGAACTTCCAGCCCACGGCGTACGCCCCGGTGTCGCTGACCACGGTGAGGATCAGGAACGTGAGGACCCGCTGTGGCCCGTCGTCGTCCGCCGCGAGCATGAGCGCGACGAACGTCGCGAGGAAGGGCACGTAGAACGCCGCGAAGACGCCTGCCGTCACGTCCCGGAGGTAGTTGTCCGGGGGCTCCGTCATCCGCCAGACGAGCACCGCGAGCGCCGTGAGCGCCATGGCGATCCAGGCGCCCTGCGCACCGCGCAGATAGCCGGCCACGACCATCGCCGCGCCGCCCACCGCCAGCGGCACGAGTGGCGCCCGGATCTCCTTGCGCTCGGCGAGCCGCGAGGTCAGCTCCCACAGACCCACGACGACGGCGACCGTTATGACGCCGACGAAGAGGACCTTCTGCACGAAGAGCGAGACGACGATGATCGCGCCGAGGCCGAGCCCGACCCCTATCGCGGCACGCAGGTCACGCCCGGCGCGCTTCTTCTGCGGCGCGGCTGGCACGGCGGGATGCTCCCTGGGGGTCGTGTCCGCCTCGCCGCGTGCGGGCTCGTGAGTGGGCTCCGAGCCGGACCGGGGGGACGGGGCTGGCGGTTCCTGCTCGTCGCGGAACAGGGGGCCACTCAGCCGAGCGGCCCCCTGGTCGTCCTGGTCTCCGCCTCTGTCGGGCACGATGGGCATGGGGCGAGTTTGCGCCGCATGGCCCGCCTCGCGCAGGGGACCCGCCGGTGTCGGGGGCATTGCCCCACGAAGCGCGGGAGCGGGCCCCTGGTCGGTCGGGCCCCTAAATCCGGTACGGGGCGGGGCCCCCCAGGATGAGTCGTTCATCAGACCTCGAGCAGCTCGGCTTCCTTGTGCTTGAGCAGCTCGTCCACCTGCGCGACGTACTTCGCGGTGGTGTCGTCGAGCTCCTTCTCGGCGCGACGGCCCTCGTCCTCGCCCGTCTCGCCGTCCTTGACGAGCTTGTCGATGGTCTCCTTGGCCTTGCGGCGGACGCTGCGAATGGAGATCTTCGCGTCCTCGCCCTTGGTCTTGGCGACCTTGATGTACTCCTTGCGGCGGTCCTCCGTGAGCTGGGGGAAGACCACCCGGATGATGCTGCCGTCGTTGCTGGGGTTGACGCCCAGGTCCGAGTCACGGATGGCCTGCTCGATGTTGCGCAGCGCACTCTTGTCGAACGGCGTGACAACCGCCATCCGCGGCTCCGGTACCGAGAACGACGCCAGCTGGTTGATCGGCGTCAGCGCCCCGTAGTAGTCCGCCACGATCTTGTTGAACATCGCCGGGTGCGCACGCCCGGTGCGGATCGCGGCGAAGTCCTCCTTGGCGACCACAACGGCCTTCTCCATCTTCTCCTCGGCCTCGAGGAGGATCTCTTCGATCACCACTTGCTCCTGGTGTTATCAGTAAGCAGAGCCTCGCCCCTGCGTGCGTCTTCTCCTGCACGGTGTCCGACCGGCAGGCCGTTGTCCATCCCCGCGCCGGGCACTTCCGGCGGTCGGGAGTTGCCGCCCGTATGGCGTTACGGGAGGCCGTGCGAAGGCGGTACGGACCGTCAGTGCCGGTCGCCCTGGTCGCTGACGAGCGTGCCGATCTTCTCACCCTTCACCGCGCGCGCGATGTTGCCCTCTGCCAGCAGTTCGAAGACGAGGATGGGCAGCCTGTTGTCGCGGCACAGCGTGATCGCCGTGGCGTCGGCGACCTTGAGGTCCTGGGTGATCACTTCGGCGTATCCCAGCGCGTCGAACTTGACGGCGTCCGGGTTCCGCTTGGGGTCGGAGTCGTAGACGCCGTCCACGCCGTTCTTGCCCATCAACAGCGCCTCGGCATCGATCTCCAGGGCGCGCTGGGCCGCGGTGGTGTCCGTGGAGAAGTACGGCATGCCCATGCCGGCGCCGAAGATCACGACGCGCCCCTTCTCCAAGTGGCGCACCGCGCGGAGCGGGATGTACGGCTCCGCGACCTGCCCCATGGTGATGGCGGTCTGCACCCGCGAGTCGATGCCCTCCTTCTCCAGGAAGTCCTGGAGGGCGAGGCAGTTCATGACGGTGCCGAGCATGCCCATGTAGTCGGAGCGGGCACGGTCCATGCCACGCTGCTGCAGCTCGGCGCCACGGAAGAAGTTGCCGCCGCCGATCACGATCGCGATCTCGGCCCCGTCCCGGACGACGGCGGCCACCTCGCGGGCGATCTTGTGCACGACGTCCGGGTCGACGCCGAGTCCGCCACCACCGGCGAACGCCTCGCCGGACAGCTTCAGCAGGAACCGACGGCGCGGGGCCCCGTCAGTCTTCGGGTCGGCTTGGTCGGCGTCCAGATTCATGGGAGATCTCCTCGTGCACATACGAAGGAGGCCACTGCCGGGATGGTCCTTGATCGACCTCTACGGCAATGGCCTCCTCGTCACATCTGCGGCCAACCGGTGGACGGCTGGCTGCGTACGACCCTATCGGGTCGCTGGTCATTCGCTGCCCTGGCTCAGCCTGAGCCGGGCTGAATCCCGGGGAACGGGCTCAGACGCCGACGCGGAAGCGGGCGAAGCGCTTGAGCGAGACGCCGGCCTCGTCCAGGACCTTCTTGACGGACTTCTTGTTGTCCTTGGCGAACGGCTGGTCGAGCAGCACGTTCTCCTTGAAGAAGCCGGTGACGCGACCCTCGACGATCTTCGGCAGGGCGGCCTCGGGCTTGCCCTCCTCGCGAGCGGTGGCCTCGGCGACGCGACGCTCGTTCTCAACGGTCTCGGCCGAGATCTCCTCGCGGGTGAGGAACTTCGGCGAGAAGGCGGCGATGTGCTGCGCGACGTCCTTGGCGACCTCGGCGTTCTCCGCGTCCAGCTCGACGAGCACGCCCACCTGGGGCGGCAGGTCCGGGCTGGTGCGGTGCATGTATGCCGCGACGAAGCCGCCGGAGAACTGGGCGAACCGGTCGAGGACGATCTTCTCGCCGAGCGTGGCGTTGGCCTCGTCGACGTACGCCTGCACGGTCTTGCCGGCCTCGATCTCGGAGGCGAGCAGCGCGGCGATGTCGGCCGGGGCCGTCTTGGCGGCGTGCGCGGCGATGGTGTCGGCCACGGCGGTGAACTTGTCACCCTTGGCGACGAAGTCCGTCTCGCACTTCAGCTCAAGGAGGACACCGGAGGTCTTGTCGTCGGCGATCAGGGAGACGACGGCGCCGTTGGTGGCGCTGCGGCTCTCGCGCTTGGCCACACCCTTCTGGCCCTTGACGCGCAGGATCTCGACGGCCTTGTCGACGCTGCCCTCGGCCTCGTCCAACGCCTTCTTGCAGTCCATCATGCCGGCGCCGGTGAGCTCACGGAGCTTCTTGACGTCAGCGGCGGTGAAGTTCGCCATGGTCTGTGAATCTCTTCTCGAAAGTCTCGAAAGATGTGTGATCTTACGGGTGGACGGCGGGGCGTCGCATCGCGCGACGCCCCGCCGTCACCAACCGTGACGCTGCGGCGGAGCGGAGCGAGGCCGATCCACCATGGTGTTCGTCAGGCCTGCTCGGCGTCCGCGGCCGGGGCCTCGGCGGCAGCGGCCTCGGGGGCGGCGGCCTCGGCTGCCTCCGGGGCGGCGACCTCGGCGGCAGCGGCCTCGGCCGGCTTCCCAGCCTCCTCGGCCTTCTTGGCGGTGTCGCCTTCCAGCAGGTCGCGCTCCCACTCGGCGAGCGGCTCACCGGCGGCCTTGTCGGCCTTCACGTCACCAGTGGCGACACCGGAGCGGGCGATGAGGCCCTCGGCGACGGCGTCGGCGATCACGCGGGTGAGCAGGGTGACGGAGCGGATCGCGTCGTCGTTGCCCGGGATCTTGTAGTCGACCTCGTCGGGGTCGCAGTTGGTGTCGAGGATCGCGACGACCGGGATACGGAGCTTGCGCGCCTCGCCGACGGCGATGTGCTCCTTCTTGGTGTCGACGATCCAGACGGCGCTCGGCACCTTCTGCATCTCGCGGATACCGCCGAGGGTCTTCTCCAGCTTGGCCTTCTCGCGGGAGAGAACCAGGAGCTCCTTCTTGGTGAGGCCAGAGCCGGCCACATCCTCGAAGTCGATGAGCTCAAGCTCCTTCAGGCGCTGCAGGCGCTTGTACACGGTCGAGAAGTTGGTGAGCATGCCGCCCAGCCAGCGCTGGTTGACGTAGGGCATGCCCACGCGGGTCGCCTGCTCGGCGATGGCCTCCTGCGCCTGCTTCTTCGTACCGACGAACATGATGGAGCCGCCGTGCGCGACGGTCTCCTTGACGAACTCGTAGGCGCGGTCGATGTACGACAGCGACTGGAGCAGGTCGATGATGTAGATGCCGTTGCGCTCGGTGAAGATGAAGCGCTTCATCTTCGGGTTCCAACGGCGGGTCTGGTGACCGAAGTGGACGCCGCTTTCCAGCAGCTCCCGCATCGTGACGACGGCCATGGCCGTACTCCTTGAATACTCGGTTCCCGCGGCGGCCGGGTGGCCGCCGCGCCTGACGCCCCGACGCGCCTGCCGCGGAAGGACGAGCCTTCCGAGGACCGAGGGACGCGGCCACCGGGCTGCCCGAGAGGGACTGGTGCGCCGGCGGCGGGGCGTGCGAAGTCGACCCGGTGACCCGGATCGCCACGTGAAGTGTACGGGACCGGTGCGGTGGCGGGTGACGGCGTTATCCACAACCCGTGAGTAATCCACAGAAGGCGGCCATGGTCACCACAGATCGGTTTTTTGCGGCACGGTCGTCGCATGTCTTACGCACCCAAACCACGTCAAGCCCTGAAGGCGGCCCACCACGGATGGCGGCGCCTGTGCCGCATCTGGGCGAGCGCCCGGCCGCGCCGCGCCGCCGCCTCACCGCGAGCATCCCGGAGGCGCGCTCGACGGGCCTCGCTGGGCCGCTGGCTCACGGCGGGGGCGGCCGTGTTCGGCGTCGCCGCCGCGGCGTGCGCGGCGACGCTGCTCACGGACGCCCGCTCCGCTGACAGAACCGGCGGCTGGGCCACGGCACCGGAGGCCGCTGCGGGGCCCGGCCGAGCCCGCACCGCTACCACGCCTCGTCCCGTCAACCCCGCCGGCCCGCGTCCCCCTTCCACCGCCCCTCCCGCCGCGCCGCGTACGGCACCGCGGGGCTCGGATGCTCCGAAGAACGCCCTCCAACCTCACGACGGGAGCGCCCCCGCTCCGTCCACGGGCGGCGCGGTGGTGACGGATCCTTCCTCGCCCCCGGCGCCGTCGGCGACCCGCAAGCGCTCCGCCACTCCCGCACCCGCCGGCGTCGACCGCGCCTGGCCCGTGGGCGGCGCCCTCGGGGCGCCGCGACCCGTCGTACTCCGAGGCTGGGAGCCACCACCCGAGCCCTGGGCCGCCGGGCACCGGGGGGTGGACCTGGCGGCGCACGCCGGGCAACCCGTCCGGGCGGCCACCACGGGTCGGGTGACGTTCGCGGGTCGGGTGGCGGGACGTGGCGTGCTCGCCATCACGGTGTCCGGCAGCGGCGACCCAGCGCTGCGCACGACATACGAGCCCGTGCGGGCTCTGGTGGCGAAGGGGGACGAGGTGGTCGCGGGCCAGGTGGTGGCCACCATGGAGGACGGGCCGTTTCACTGCCGGCCCGGCTGTCTGCACTGGGGATTGCGGCGCGGGGAGCGCTATCTGGACCCGCTCACCCTGATGCCACCGCCCATGCTGCGCGGCGGTCCGTCACGGCTGCTGCCCGTCTTCGGTGCCCCGAAGGCGCCGATCGCCGCTCCGAAGCGGCCGCGGACCTCTCCGCCGACGGGGTTCGCCGATCATCACACCCGCGCGGGCCGGCGCCCTCACGTGCCGCGACCCGCCGCCCCGACGCACGCCCGCCGCGCCCACGCCCCGCGCGGCGGAAGCGCAGCCGGCCGCTCTGGGCGCCACGAGCCACGGACCTCGCCGGCCTGGCCACGAGGCCACCCCCATGCGGCGGGCCAGGTGCCCGCGGGGCTGGTCCATATCGCCGCCGTGACGGTGGTGGCGGCGTGGGCCCGGTTACGGCTCAGGCACCGAGGCGCGGCTCAGCCGCACACCCCGCGCAGGGCCGTGGCCACGGCGGCGTCCGTGATGCGTCCGGGGTCCTCCGCGGCCCCCAGCTCGATACGTCGGACCGCGGCGTCAACCACACCCTGGAGCAGCATCGCGGTCAGTCGGGGCTCCTCGTGCCCCAGAGCGCCGAGCGCCTCCACCACCATGGCGATCAGTCCGCCGTGAGCGGCGCGGATCTTCTCCCGCGCTCCCGCGTCCAGTTCACCGGCGGAGATCGCCACCACGGCCCGGTGGCGTCGGTCGCCGACCAGCGCCAGCTGTTGTCGGACATAGGCTTCGATCTTGGCCTCGGCGGTGTCGGCCCGCTCCATGGCCGCCTCGACCTCGGCGGCCCACACCGGGAAGTCCACGGTGCACAGCTCCTCGACCACCGCGGCCCGCGACCGGAAGTACTCGTAGACGGACGACCTGGCAAGCCCCGTCCGCTCCGCGAGGGCGGGGAACGTCAGCGCGTCCGTACCGCCTTCGGACAGCAAGGTACGAGCGGCGTCCAACAGGGCGCCGCGCTGCATCGTCCGGTGCTCGGCCACCGAGGCCGCTCGAATCCTGGGCACTCCTCCACTTTACGTACGCGTGCCACGCACGACGACGGAGGAGGGACGATTCAGCGGCCGACGTCGGCCAGTTTCGCACGCAACTGGAGCACGGACTTGGTGTGAATCTGGCTGACCCGGCCCTCCGTCACACCCAACACCTGCCCAATTTCGGCCAGCGTGAGCCCCTCGTAGTAGTAGAGGGTCACCACGGTCTTCTCACGCTCCGGCAGGGTGTTGATGGCGCGGGCGAGCAGCCGCCGCAGCTCCCGGTCCTCGGCGACTTCCACAGGATCGTCCGCGGCCTGGTCCTCCAGCGTGTCGCCGAGCGTCAGCCGGTCACTGCCCTCCCCCCCGACGTGCAGCAACTCCTCCAGGGCCACCACGTTGGCCAGCGACAACTGACTGAAGACGCCGTGCAGTTCCTCCAGACCGATCCCCATCTCGGCGGCGACCTCCACCTCCGAGGGTGTACGCCGCAACGCGGCCTCCAAGGTGGCGTACGCCCGCTCGACGGCGCGGGCCTTCTGACGAACGGAGCGGGGAATCCAGTCCAGGGCACGCAGTTCGTCGATCATGGCGCCACGGATGCGGGTGATCGCATAGGTCTCGAACTTGATGGCCCGGTCAAGGTCGAACTTCTCGATGGCGTCGATGAGGCCGAAGACTCCGGACGACACGAAGTCCGCCTGTTCGACGTTGGCCGGCAGGCCCACACTGACGCGACCCGCCACGTACTTCACCAGGGGCGAGTAGTGCAGGATCAGCTGCTCCCGCAGCCTGTCGTCGCCCGTCGCCTTGTACGAACGCCACAGCTCTTCGAGCGAGGAGGGCGCGGATGGCCGGACAGCGCCGCGGGCAGCGGGCGGCACTGTCGCGCGTTCAGACCCGGAGGTGTGCTGGGGCATGCGTCGCCTTGAGCCGTTCTGCCGTGACGTGGGTCAGGACGTGTGCCCGCGTCGGAATCCTTGTGAGCGTAGCGTGACTGATACGTCGCGGTGTGCGAGCAGCAGGGGCGGCATGATGCGCAGATTCGTTCCGTTCTCCGCACCCCGGGATGACGGTCGCCACCGCGAACGGCGACCGCGATGCCGGCTCCACAACGGCGTATACGGTCATCTCCCACACTCTTTCACCCAATTGCCACAAATCAAGAACCGCCTCGCCGCGAGCTTCCCCTCTGATGCGCCTGACGGGTCAACTCCCAGTGCTCACCGGTCCGTTCGACGAATCCGAGAGCAAGTAATTCGTGGAGCCTGGTCAACGTTTCGTCGCGACTCATCCCCGCGTCCCGGGCCAGCGCCCGGATGTCGCTGGTGCCCCGCACCGGCATCGCCTCCAGCACCCGAGTGGCCTCGGGGGGCAGCAGGTCGCGGCGTACGACGGGCCCGCGCCTGGCTGGCGCGAGGTCGCCGATGCTGCCGACGAGCTCGACCACCTCGTCGACGTCGCTCACCAGCAGGCCCTCCCCGCGCAGCAGCTCGTGCACGCCGGCCGAAAGTGCGCTGGTCACCGGGCCGGGCACACCCATCGCGCACCGCCCAAGACGCTGCGCCCACCGGGCGGTGACCAGGGACCCGCTGCGGTACTCGGCCTCGACCACGACCGTTCCGCGCGTCAGGGCGGCGATGACCCGATTACGCAGCACGAACCGGCTCCGTGTGGGATGGCTGCCCGGCGGCAGCTCCGCCACGACGAGGCCCTGCTCGGCCACCCTGCCGATCAGCTCCGCGTGCCCGCGCGGGTAGGGGATGTTCACCCCCGAGGCGAGCACGGCGATGGTCGCTCCGTCGACGCTGAGAGCGCCCCGGTGAGCGGCCCCGTCGACTCCGTAGGCCGCCCCCGAGGTCACGACCCAGCCACGCTCGGCGAGCCCCGCGCCCAGCGTGGTCGCCATGTGCGTCCCGTAGTCGGTGCAGGCCCGCGCCCCGACCACGGCCACGGAGCGCAGCGCCCACGTCCGCAGTGACGCCATCCCGTGCACCCACAGCCCCACGGGCCGCGCGTCGCCGAGGTCATCGAGCTGACTTGGCCACTCCGCGTCCCCCGGGCACACGAATCTCCCACCCAGCGACCTCACCGTCGCCAGGTCGCCGGCCGGATCGAGCTGTGCCGCGCGCAGCGCGCAGCCGGCCAGGCGTCGAGCGCTGGCCCCCGGCGGCGGCTCTCCCTCGCCGCACAGCGCGCGCCGTAACGCCACGGGGCCGAGCTCGCGCAGCCACCGGCCGACCTTCTCGTCGCCCGGCTCCGTCAGCCGGGTCAGCGCCGCGCGGGCCAGTCGTGCGGCGTCGTCCGTCATCTGCCGCTCGTCCTGGGTCGGGACGTGCCCGGCGCCGCGCTCGGGGCCATCGTCGCCCGTCGCGGCCGGGTCCACGGGGCTCACGCGTTCTCCAGCGGCTGCGGCACTCCCCGACTGACGCCGGTGCGCAACTGGAGTGCCTGCCCGACGTCGTCCCCCGTCGGCCGATCGTGGCCAGCGAGGTCGGCCACCGTCCACGCCACGCGCAGAACCCGGTCGAGCCCGCGCGCCGTGAGAGCCCCACGCTCCATGTCCCGCTCCGCCTCACGCAGCGCGCCCGGGGCCAGGGCCCAGCGCGTACGCAGTTCGTAGCCGGGCACCGCTCCGTTGACCGTCCAGGGTGTGCCGGCATAGCGGGCGGCGGCCCGCTCCCTGGCCTCGCGCACCCGCGAAGCCACGGCCTCGGTGCTCTCCGACCGGCCGAGCTCGCCGGCGAGCTCCGCTCTGCTGACCGCGCCGACCTGGACGCGCAGGTCCACGCGGTCCAGGAGCGGGCCCGAGAGCCTGGCCTGGTAGCGACGGATGACCGCGGGGGAGCACGCGCAGCCGTCGCCGGGCTGGCCGTGGCGCCCACAGGGGCACGGATTGGCGGCCAACAACAGCAGGAACCGTGCCGGCATGCGCATCACCCCGGCCGACCTGGCCACGACCACGTGCCCTGACTCCAGCGGCTGGCGCAACGCGTCCAGGGCACGCCCGCTGAACTCGGGCGCCTCGTCCAGGAAGAGCACGCCCTGGTGAGCCAACGATACGGCGCCCGGTCGGGGGATTCCGGTGCCACCGCCCACCAGCGAGGCCATGGTCGCGGAGTGGTGCGGGGCACAGTACGGCGGCGCCTCCAGGAGCGGCTTGCCCGGCGGGAGGACGCCGGCCACCGAGTGCACCGCGGTCACCTCGAGGGCCTCTGTGGGTGTCAGGGGTGGTAGCAGTCCTGGCAGCCGCTCGGCCAGCATGGTCTTGCCGGCACCGGGCGGCCCCTTGAGGTAGAGATGGTGGCCGCCCGCCGCCGCCACCTCAAGCGCCTTGCGCGCCCCCCGCTGGCCGGCCACGTCGGCCATGTCGAGGCGCCGGTTGGGCCCCGGGCGCCCGACGGTGCCCGTGCCCGCGCCGGCCCCCGGCAGCACGAGGCCCGCGAGCATCGGATCGGGGCGGCCCTGCTCCGGTTCCTCCGGCTCTTCCGGCACCGGGGCGTCGGTCAGCACGGCCACCAGTTGGCGCAGGCTGCGCGCGCCCAGTACCGAGACGCCTGGCACGAGCGCGGCCTCGGCCGCGGTCTGCTCCGGGACGACGACCTGTCGGTATCCGGCGTCGGCGGCGGCGAGCACGGCGGGCAGTACCCCGCGCACCGGTCGCACCCGGCCGTCCAGTCCCAGCTCGCCGATCATCATGAGGTCCGCGATCTCGCGTGGGTCGATGAACTCGGCCGCGGCGAGGACGGCGCAGGCCACCGCGAGATCGAAGCCGCTGCCGGCCTTGGGGACGGATGCCGGGCTCAGGCCCACCGTGAGCTTCTTCTGCGGCCACTCTGCTCCCGAGTTCACGACAGCCGCCCGGACCCGGTCCCGGCTCTCGGACAGGCTCTTGTCCGGCAGCCCCACCAGCGTGAACGCCGCCACGCCCGGCTCCAGATCCGCCTGCACCTCGACGACAACCCCCTCGACACCGACGAGCGCCACCGAGCACGTACGCGCGAAGCCCATCAGGCCACCCCCCGCACGTGCTCGACGGTCGGCGCGCCACGCCGCGGCAGGCGCACCCCCACCACGTCGATGCGCACCCCGCCGGGCGGCGGCCCGCCGTACCGCTCGAGCCAGCGGGCGGCCAGCCGGCGCAGGCGCTCGGCCTTCACGTGGTCGACGGCGGCCATCGGATGCTCGTACGCGCTGGACCTTCGGGTCTTCACCTCACAGATGACCAGCGCGTCACCGTCGCGGGCGACGATGTCGATCTCCCCCTCGCGGCATCGCCAGTTACGGGCCAGGACGAGCATCCCGGCCGCGATGAGCGTCCGCGCCGCCAGGCTCTCGCCATAGGCACCGAGGGCGCGGCGGGCCGAGGACGGTCGCGACCGCGCGTCGGCGGGCGGGCGCAGCGCCTCGGTCGGGAGGGGAGACGTCCCGGGACTCGGACGTGGTCGGGTGGCTGTGATGGGGCGGGTGCGGGTTGTTCGCGGCATGAGTAGTACCTCCGGCCCTGACAGTGCCGGAGGTACCGCAAGCGTGTGGATCTTGGTGGATAACCCGTGTGCTGGGGATAACTCGCTCACCCGGGCGAGTGAAGAAACCTTCGCTCATCCGGTCAGCAGCCGCGACGATCAGTTGTTGAAGCCGGATTCGCCCGAGGTGAGGTCGAGGTCGCTCTTGTTGAGCTCTTCGATGTTCACGTCCTTGAACGTGAGAACACGCACCTGCTTGACGAAGCGGGCCGGCCGGTACATGTCCCAGACCCAGGCGTCCGCCATCGAGACCTCGAAGAACACCTCGCCCTGGACCGAGTGCACCTGCATCTCGTAGTCGTTGGTCAGGTAGAAGCGTCGCTCGGTCTCGATCACGTATTTGAACAGCCCGACGACATCGCGGTACTCCCGGTAGAGCTTCAGCTCCATCTCGGTCTCGTACTTTTCGAGGTCCTCGGCGCTCATGGCATGTTCCCCTTCAGCCGTGCGTCCCCCCATTGTGCGTCAGACGCGCTCCGTCTCCAGGACCACCGGCGCACGAGGGGGCCCCTCGTCGAGCAACGTACGCAGCAGTTCGGCGAGTCTGGTCGGGTACACCGTCTCACGACTGGCGAACAGTTCTTCGGCGGTCCACCATCGAAGCCCCGCCACACTGCGCCGTTCCAGGTCGGTCTGGCCCTCCGTACGGGTCTGCGTCTGGGTCGTCCTGGCGAGGTAGTACCACTCGTCCTGGTCCCATCGGCGCCCGTCGAACGGGAAGGAACACACGCGCTGCCAGAGCACCGGCCCCAGCCGCACGTCGGTGATCCCGGTCTCCTCGGCCAGCTCCCGCAGGGCCGCCTGCTCGCGACTCTCCCCGCCCTCCAGGCCGCCACCGGGGGTGAACCACCAGGTCGACGAGGGGTCGTCGGGCTCGTAGCCATGCATGAGCAGGACCCGGTCGTCAGGGTCCAGCAGGATCACCCGGGCTACCTCGCGCAGCTCGGTCCCCGCCCCGTCCTGACGTATGTCGTCAGCCACCGTTTCTCGCCGTTCCCTTCTCGCCCCGCCCGGAGGGGGCTGGCGCGCCGGGCTGCCCCGTGAGCCTGCTCTGGGGGTCCGGCGCCGCCGGCATCGGCGCGGGGGCCTGGTGTCCGGCACCGCCCGTCGGGCCGCTTCCGTGGCCGGAGGGAGCTCGCGGGGCCGGCGGGGCAGCGGTGGGTGAGGCGGCGCTCCGTGCCCCGTGCTCCGTGCCCCGTGCGGCGGCGTCCCGCGGCTTGCCCCTGCCGCTCCGCCGCCGGGCGAGCGGGCCGTAGGCGGCCCCGCCGAGGATGAGCACGGCACCGATGACCACCATGCCGGTGATCAGGCTCAGCGGGCCGCGCGAGGAGACGCCACCCGGCAGCTCGTCGAAGCTCGACGGCTGCTCCAGCATCCCCAACGAGCCCAGCGGCCATACCGCCGCCTCCACCCGCGCGTCCACGGCGGCCCGCGCCACGGTGCCCTGGTCGCCGTCGGCCAGGTGGCCCCGGGAGTCGACCGAGGTGTCCCGGTTGTCACCGAGCAGGAAGAGCTGGTCCCGGGGCACCGTCGCGGAGAAGGTGGTGGGCGAGGCCGGGCCCTGGCGCGCCAGGTACGGCTCGTCGACCCCCTTGCCGTTGACCGTCAGTCGCCCCTGCTGGTCACAGCAGGCGATCTTGTCACCGCCGACCCCCACCACACGCTTGACCATCGGCATGTTGCCCCAGGCCTGGTCGCGGAAGACGACGACATCGCCCCGGTGGACGTCACTGCCCTCGACGCGCTGGGCGAGGACCCGGTCGTCCCGGGCGATCGTCGGCGCCATGGAGTCGGTGGGGACGGTGTAGGGCTGGTAGAGCACCGCGCCCCAGCCGAAGCCGCCGAGGAAGAGCAGGCAGCCGAGGGCCACCGCCACTCCCGACAGCGCGCTGCCGCGCCGGCTCTGGCCGTCGCTCGTACGTCGCGGTCCGCCCATTCCACTCCCCTGTCACCCGACGGCACTACCGCGCCTGCCTGTCGCGCCCCGTGCCCACCCGCGGCGCCGCCCCGTGTAAGACCCGTAGGGCCCCGTACACGGAGCCGGGCGCGTGGGCCGGCACCGTACCGCGCGGGTGTGCACCTTACCGGGCGGTACGGACGCCGTCAGTCTTTCTGCTCCGCCTTCTTGATCAGCCTGCGACGGCGCCACAGCACCAGGGGCAGGGCGCCGGCGAACCCGGCGACCGTGGGCGCCATCGAGGCCGCGCTCAGGCCCGACTGGTCGAAGGTGTCCGGAACGGGCAGCGTGCCCCAGCGATTGATAGGCCACGCCTTGACGATGGCCCGGCCCACGACCTCGTCGTTCGACACCGTGCCGTTGTCGAGATTCTGGTGGTAGCGGGAGTCGAGGGAGTCCTGGCGGTGGTCGCCCATGACCCAGATCCGGCCGTCGGGAACGTGGATCGGACCGAACTCCTTGTCACCGCACGGAGTGTCCCCGGGGAAGATGTACGGCTCGTCCAGCGCCTTGCCGTTCACCTTGACGGGGCCGTCGTTCTTGCACTCCACGGTGTCGCCACCGACCGCGATCACTCGCTTGATCAGGTCCTTCTCCTCCGCCGACGGCATCAGCCCGATGAAGCTGAGGACCTTCTGCACACCTTCCGCGACGGGCCCCGAGTCGGACTGCGGCGCCTCGTCCAGCCAGCCGCCCGGGTCGTGGAAGACGACGACCTCGCCACGCTCGGGCTCCGACCCGAACCACGGCGTGAGCTTGTCGACCAGCACCCGGTCACCGCGCTGGAGGGTGTTCTGCATCGAGTCCGAGGGGATGGAGAACGCCTGCACCAGGAAGGTCTTGATCAGCAGGGCGAGCAGCAGGGCGATGCCGACGAGGAGCGGCAGCTCCTTCCAGAAGGACCGGTGCTTCGCGCGGCGCGCCTTCGCCCGCCGTTCCTTGTCCGCGTCGTCCTCGGCGGCCCGGGAGGCCCCGGCCGGGGCGCCGGCGGCTCCGTCGACGGAGCCGGACTCGGCTGTGGCGTCGCCCCGCTCGACGCCCTCGGCGTCCCGCGCGTGGGCGTCGTCGGTCTCACTCGCGCCGTCACGGTGCCGCGGCCGATCGCCCTGGTCCGGCGCGCCGAGGGCCTCGCCCCGGTCCGCGTCGTGCTGGGTCTCGGCCTCGGACGCCCCGTTCACCGATGCCTCATCGGGTTGTCCGGGCCGCCTTTCGGGCTCTTCGTGTCCGGATCGTGCGCCGACCGCCAAATCCCCCACATCCACTCCTCTTGCCGCGCTGCCGCCTGCCCCAGGTCCGGCGCAGGCCCACCAACCCCATAACGAGCGGGAGTTCCGCAAGGGTCGGGAGATGGGTCAATCCCCGCGCTTCCGGAGGAAGCGCGGAACCGGAGGACACACTATGCGGAGCGGCGCCCGCCTGGGACGGAGCGTCACCCGCGTCGCGTACGGAGGCGAAGGCCCCCGGCTCCTCCAACCGCCGCCAGTGGCCGATCGGCCAGGCGATGACCACGGCCTTTCCGACGACCAGATCCTCGGGAATCGTGCCGTGCCCCTCGTCGTCGAGGTGGTAGCGCGAGTCGGCCGAGTCGGAGCGGTGGTCACCCATCACGAAGATACGCCCCGGGGGCACCCGCACCGTGAACTTCAGCTTCGAGGGCGGGTTGTCCGGATGGACGTACGGTTCGTTCAGGGGTGTGCCGTTCACCATGATCCGGCCCTGCTTGTCGCAGCAGCGCACCGTGTCATCGCCGACGGCCACCACGCGCTTGATCAGGTCCTGCTCGTCCGCCGAGGGCAGTAGTCCGATGAACGTCAGGAACTGCTTGACCTGCTTGACTCCCACCGGGTCGTCGCCGGGCTTGTGCTCGTTCTCCAGCCAGCCACCGGGATCCTTGAAGACCACGACGTCCCCGCGCTTGGGCTTGGCGCCGAACCAGGGCGTGAGCTTGTCCACCAGCACCCGGTCGCCGACCCTGATGGTCTGCTCCATGGATCCGGAGGGGATCACGAAGGCCTGCACGAGAAAGGTCTTGAGCACCAGCGCGATCAGCAGCGCCACGGCGATCAGGATCGGTATTTCCCTGATGGCCGAGCGGCGGCGCCTGCGCTGGACACGGCGGGCGGCCTTACGCCGCTCGGCCCGACCGCCCGGCTGACGTGAAGGTGACCGCGCCCCGTCGGCCCCGTCCGTGACGGCGTCACCCGGCGCGACACCCGGCGCCACGGGGTCCGCGTCGGACGTCGCGGAGGGGTGGGCGCGGCCCTCGGCCCCGGCGGTCGACCGCGCGACACGGAGCGGGGCCGTGGGGGCTCCCGAAGAGGCGGGCGCCTGTGGGGCGGGCGGCGTCGGGGACGCCCGGCGAGCGGAGGAGGCGGAAGCGTCGTACGGGGCGCAGGCGGGGCCCGTGTACGGCGGCGTGGGCGCTCCGTGGTCGTCCGAGGCGCCGCCCGCTCGCGAACCGCCGTACGCCCCGTGTACGGCGCCGGGCGGGGCGACGGGCCGGTCTGGCGGGGCCGGGTCGGCCGCCGGCGGTCCCTCGCTCGGCCGCGTCACGTCAGCCGGCGCGGGTTCGACTTCCGGGCCGCCGCGGGCGGCGCGCCAGGGCCCCGCGGTGCCGACGGCCGGTGGGGCGGCATGGACCCCGCCGCCTGGCGCGCCGGGCTCCGCCCCGTGAGGTGCTCCGTGGTTTCGCGCTCCGTGCTCCGTGTGGGGCTCCGTCGGGGGTCGCGGCGGCAGTGGCTCCCGTGGCGGCTCGGAGTGGTGCGGGCCGGGACGCGGCCGGCCGTGGTTACCCATGTCCCCGGCCCGATCCCGGGTTCTCGCCGGGCTCCGGCACCTCCGCGAAGGCGTCGGGGCGGTGCAGCGAGCGCAGGCGGTTCAGGGGCCAGCCGATCCAGTCGGCCCGCCCGATCACCCGCCCGACGGGGACGAAGCCGCCGCCCGGGGCGCCGAGGCGGTCCCGTGAGTCCCGCGAGGCACTGCGATGGTCGCCCATCACCCACAGCTTCCCCTCGGGTACCACAACGTCGAAGGGGACGTGGGACGGGGCGTCTCCGGGGTGCAGGTAGTCCTCGTCCACCGGCTGGCCGTTCACCTTGATCCTCCCCCGCTTGTCGCAGCAGGTGACCCGGTCGCCTCCGACGCCCACCACGCGCTTGACGTAATCCGTCTCGGCGGGTTCGGCCAGCCCGACCGCCGCGGCTGCCGAGCGCAGCAGCGACGTCACGGGGTTCTTCGACGAGGGTTCCTCCTCGAAGGAGTCGGTGCCGTCGAAGACCACGACGTCGCCACGCTGCGGCGTGTCACCGAAACGGTACGCCAGCTTGTTCACCAGCACCCGGTCCCCGACCTTGAGGGTGTTCTCCATCGAGGTGCTGGGGATGAAGAAGGGCTGCACGACGAAGGCGCTCAACAGCAGGACGCACGTCACACACGCGGCGGCCAACAGCGTCGTGCGGCGCCAGGGGCCGCCGCCGGTCAGCCACGACAAACGCGAGGAGCGCGATCGCGGCTCCGGACCCGCTAGGGGGTCGGGAGAGCGATCGCGCTCCGAAAGCTGTGCGTCGGTGTCCATCGGGCCCAGAGCCTATCCGGCCAACCTGTGACCGCCCGGCACCCGCCCGGCTCAGTTGTCGCGCTTCTCCTTGATCTTCGCGGCCTTGCCACGGAGGTCACGGAGGTAGTAGAGCTTCGCACGGCGGACGTCACCGCGGGTCACGAGCTCGATCTTCTCGACGATCGGGGTGTGCACGGGGAAGGTGCGCTCGACGCCGACGCTGAAGCTGACCTTGCGGACGGTGAAGGTCTCGCGCACGCCGGAGCCCTGGCGACGGATGACGACGCCCTTGAACTGCTGCACACGAGAGCGGTTGCCCTCGATGACGCGGACGTGGACGTTGACCGTGTCGCCGGGGCGGAAGGCCGGGACGTCGGTGCGCAGCGACGCGGCGTCGACGTTGTCGAGAAGGTGCATGACCGTCTGCTTTCTTCGCTGATGCCACAGGTCATCAACGGGATGTTGGAATGATCGATGAGTGTTGTCGCTGGCCGGCGGCGTCGTTCCCCCTGTGGCAGGGGCGCACGCTAGGTGGACAACAGCGGCCTATTCTTCCACGGCCGGGCCCGGCGGCCCAAATCGGCCGTCCGCGCGCTCCTGCCAGCCCAGTGCGGCCAGGATGGCGCGGTCGCCCTTGTCGAACGCCGCGGGGTCGCAGCGCTCGATGAGGTCGGGGCGGTGACGGGCGGTACGCCGGAACGCCTCGTCCCTGCGCCACCGGGCGATCTTCCCGTGGTGTCCGCTGACCAGGACGTCGGGGATGCCGCGCTCCCGCCACTGGGGCGGCTTGGTGTAGACGGGGCCTTCCAGCAGGTCGGCCATGGCGCCGGGCGCGAAGGAGTCGTCACGGTGCGATTCGGCGTTGCCGAGCACACCCGGCAGCAGTCGGGCGACCGCCTCGGTGATCACCAGCACGGCCGCCTCGCCGCCGGCGAGCACGTAGTCGCCGATGGACACCTCGTAGACGTCGAGGCGCTCGTCGTACTCGTCGATGACGCGCCGGTCGATGCCCTCGTAGCGAGCGGGGGTGAAAACCAGCCACGGCCGCTCGGAAAGCTCCGTCGCGAGGGCCTGGGTGAAGGGCCGCCCGCTGGGTGTCGGTACGACCAGGACGGGGCCGGCCCCGTCCCGCTCCGTCCCGGAGTCGAGCACCGCGTCCAGGGCCTCGCCCCAGGGCTCGGGCTTCATGACCATGCCCGGCCCGCCGCCGTACGGGGTGTCGTCCACCGTGTTGTGCCGGTCGTGCGCCCACTGCCGCAGGTCGTGTACGCGTACGTCGAGCTGGCCACGGGCACGCGCCTTGCCGACCAGCGAGACGTTGAGCGGCTCCAGGTACTCCGGAAAGATCGTGATGACGTCGAGCCGCATCAGGCGCCGTCTCCGCCCCGTACGGACTCGTCCGCGTCATCCAGCAGTCCCGGCGGCGGATCGATGATCGCCCGCTGCTCCGTAAGGTCGATCTCCGGAACGATCTCGGTGACGAACGGCACCATCACCTCGCCGCCGTCGGGGCGCCTCACGATGAGCAGGTCGTGGTGAGGCAGGTGGGAGATCTCCGCGATGCGGCCGACGAGAACTCCCTCCACGGTCACCACGTCCAGGTCGACGAGCTGGTGGTCGTAGAACTCCTCGGGGTCCTCGGGGACCTCCTCCGGGTCGACCTCGGCGATCAGCAGGACGTTGCGGAGCGCCTCGGCACCCGTCCGGCCGCTGACGCCGGCGAAGCGCAGCAGCAGGCGGCCACTGTGGACGCGGCCCGTCTCGATCGTCAGCGGCCCTACCGCGGCGGGCTCCGTGGCCAGTACGGAGCCGGGCGCGAGCCGCAGTTCCGGCTCGTCGGTCCGTACCTCGACCGTGACCTCGCCCTTGATGCCGTGGGCGCGGCCGACGCGCGCGACTACCAACTGCACGATGCGTTTCCTTCTCTGCCGCCGCGCGAGCTACGCGGGGTGGGTGTGGATCGAAAGGACGGGGAGCGGGCCGGGCTCCGAGGGCCGGACAGGGCACGGAGCCTCGCTCTGGCGCCCCGTACGCGTGGCGAGCGCGGCTCGGCGAGCCGAGCGCGCGGGCCACGGAACCCGTCGGACGGGGCACGGGGACGCCGGACGAGGCCGACCGCCTACCTCACGGTAACGCCGAACGCGGCACGGGCCGGGGACGGCAGATAGCCGTCCCCGGCCCGTGCCGGTGCTCACTCGCTCTTCAGCGAACCTGATCCACGTCGACGAGGTCGACCCGGATGCCTCGGCCGCCAATGGCGCCCACGACGGTGCGCAGAGCGCGCGCGGTGCGGCCGTTGCGGCCGATCACCTTGCCGAGGTCGTCGGGGTGTACCCGCACCTCAAGAACGCGCCCGCGGCGCAGGACGCGCGAGGCGACCTGCACGTCGTCGGGGTTGTCGACGATGCCCTTGACCAGGTGCTCGAGGGCTTCCTCGAGCATCCTCAGGCCTCGGTCGACTCGGTGGACTCAGCGGCCGGGGCCGCCTCGTCCGACTTCTTGTCGGCCTTCTTCGCCTTCGGGGTGATCGCCTCACCCTTCGGCTCGTCACCGGCGTCCTTGGCGGCGGCCTCGAACAGCGCGCTCTTGTCGGCCTTCGGCTCGGCGACCTTCATCGGCTCCGGGGCCGGCAGGCCCTTGAACTTCTGCCAGTCACCGGTGACCTTGAGGATGGCCGCGACCGGCTCGGTCGGCTGCGCGCCGACACCCAGCCAGTACTGCACGCGCTCCGAGTCGACCTCGATGCGCGAGGGGTTCTGCACCGGGTGGTACAGGCCGATCTCCTCGATGGCCCGGCCGTCACGGCGGGTACGGGAGTCGGCGACGATGATGCGGTAGTGAGGCGCGCGGATCTTGCCCAGACGCTTCAGCTTGATCTTGACTGCCACGGGAGTGGTGTCTCCTGGTCTTGACGTGGTTGAGCACTACGAGGTGCCGCGTGGGGTTGCGGTACTCGAGTGCCCGATGGACGCGTCAGCCGGAGGAGAGAGGGGTCCTGTTCGACTGTCGAGTACAGCTCGCTATTGTGCCACACCGTGGCAGGTCAGCCGACCGCGACCACCTCGGGGATACGGAAGGGCTTCCCGCATCCACCACACATGATCGGCGCCTGGGCCAGCACCGACGGGACGACTCTCACGTTGCGCCCGCAGTCGCACACCGCCTTGACCCGCACCCCGCCGCCGGACGACCCGTGCCGCGCGGCCGGGCCACGGAAGCTGCGGGCGGTGTCGGAGGCGGTCGCCACGGTGTGCGCCTTCAGGGCGCGCTGCAGCCGCTCGATGGTCGGGCGATAGCGCTTTCTCGCCTCCGGGTTCAGGGTGACCAGCGAGAAGCCGCTGCTCGGGTGCGGCTCCTCGGCGTGGTCGAGACCCAACTCCTCGGCGATCGCCAGGAATCGACGGTTGTGGTAGCGACCGGCGCGCGACGTGTCACGGATACCGCGGGCTGCGGCAATCCCGTGCACGGCCTCGTGCAGCAGCCGTTCGAATGAGAGCTCGTGGCCACAGGCTGACGACGACTCTCCGATCAGGGATTCGGGCGCGGCGAGATCCGGCAGCTCGGGGTGGTGCCGTTGAATGTCGGCCCACGCCAGCGCCAGCTCCGCGGCGAGAACAGGTGGTGTCGTGCTCACGTCGTGACAACGAGCGGTGGCGTCCGGGTGTTCCGATTCCGGGCATCCCAAATAATTTGCACGTACCAGTCGGTTCACGCTGATGCCTCCTGACGAGGGCGGGTGCGCAGATCTGCGGAGGAGCGGCGCGGTGCGCGTCAAGCCGGTACGTACCGGTGCGTACGCCCCAGCGTCCGAACCGGGCCCGCACCCCGGCCAGCACCGTGCGCCCGCTCCGTGCGCCGCGTGGCGCACCGCCCTGGCCCCGTCCGTCACCGCGCGCCGTGCACCATGGCCCTCGCGGCCCCGCGTGCCGCCCCGTCGCCGCGGGCCATGGCGTCCTCCGGTCGCGCCGCGTGGGCGGCGTGACCGGAACCCGGACGTGGAACCCGCACCGATCGATCCCCCTCGTCGAGGGGCCCGCCTCAGTACGCGCGGGCGACGATGGCGACCGTACCGGGAGCGTCGTCCGCGTCCGGCACCGAACCATCCTCGGCGATCAAACACCGTACGGACACAGCCTGTTCAGCCAGTTTGGCCTCACCCTCGGGGCCGAGGTCGGCCCACGGGATGCGCGCCCAGCCACCCGCCGTCGCGGCCTGCGCCGCCTCGTCGAGGGTGGCCGCCTCCGTGGTACGGGCCTCACGGCGCTCGCGGGACTGCTGGAGCAGGAGTGCCTGATCGGCTTCGAGGATCGCCGGCAGCGTCTCGGGCAGCGTCTCGGCGCGAACCGGCTCCTTGCCCCCGGGGATGCGCCGGGCGAGCATGGCGGTGCCGTTCTCGAGGTCGCGCGGACCGATCTCGATCCGCACCGGTACGCCCTTAAGCTCCCAGTCCACGGCGCGCCGCCCGAAGGGAATGTCCACCCGGTCGTCGACCTGGACCCGGATGCCGGCGGCGGTCAGCCTGTCGCCCAGCGCGCGCACGGCGGCGACGGACTCCTCGCCCTTGATCGCCAACACGACGGCCTGCACGGGCGCGAGCCTCGGCGGCACGCGCAGTCCGCTGTCGTCACCGTGCGACATGATCAGGCCACCGACCATGCGGGTCGAAACGCCCCAGGAGGTCTGCCAGACCAGCTCCCGACCGCCGTCGGCCGAGAGGTACTGGGTGTTGAACGCCTTGGCGAAGTTCTGGCCGAGCTCGTGGCTGGTGCCGAGCTGCAACGCCTTGCCGTCGCCCATCATGCCCTCAAGGGTGAGGGTGTTGATCGCCCCGGCGAACCGCTCCTTGGCGGTCTTGCGCCCCAGCACCACGTCGATGCCCAGGACGTTCACCATGAAGTCGGCGTACACGTCGCGGTGGATGCGTGCGGCGTACTCCCGGGCGTCCTCGTACGTGGCGTGCGCCGTGTGCCCCTCCTGCCAGAGGAACTCCGAGGTCCGCAGGAACACCCGCGGGCGCATCTCCCAGCGGACCACGTTGGCCCACTGGTTGATCAGCAGCGGCAGGTCACGGTAACTCTGCACCCACTTCGAGAAGTACTCGTTGATGATCGTCTCGGACGTGGGGCGCACCACGACCGGCTCGTCGAGCTCCTTGCCGCCACCGTGCGTGACGACCGCGAGCTCCGGCGCGAACCCCTCGACGTGCTCGGCTTCGCGGGTCAGGTACGACTGCGGGATGAACAGGGGGAAGTACGCGTTGGCGGCGCCCGCCGCCTTGATCCGGTCGTCCAGCTCCCGCTGCATCCGCTCCCAGAGCCCGTACCCGTACGGTCGGATGACCATGGTGCCGCGCACGGGGCCGTTGTCGGCCAGCTCGGCCTTGTTGATCAGATCCTGGTACCAGCGCGGGAAGTCGTCCGCCTGGGGCGTGAGTACGGGAGCCTTTGCCATGGCGCAGATCGTACGGGGCGAGTAGCGCGGAACGTGAATCGCGGCCCCGCCCCCCGCACCGGGACGGCTCGACGCGTGCGGCGGGATGTCGCCCCGGCAGGCCCACCGCCCCAGGCTCCGTACGCCCCGCCGCACGGGGCACGGGGCACGGGGCACGGGGCACGGGGCACGGGGCACGGGGCACGGGGCACGGGGCACGGGGCACGGGGCACGGGGCACGGGGCACGGGGCGAGATTGTCTCGCTGGCGACGCGGGGGCACGGGGTGTGCGGGAGGGCTGCGGGACAGAGGGCGAGAACGGTACGCCCGTCCGGGCGCGACAGCGCCGTGGCGCCGCGTCTACGCGGGGCCACGGCGCGGGCGGCCCTGCCGCCTGTCGTGCGGGTTCCTGCTACTGCTGGGGCGGCAGCATGTCGCGGAACTCCTTGGGCAGCTCGAACGAGCTCGCGTCCTTACCCGCGCCCGGCAGGCCGAACGTGTCGCCCTGCGCGGCGCCCGCGCCGGCGCCGGCGGCTCGACGCTCGGCCGCGGCGGCCTCATCGGCCTTGCGCTTCATGGGGTTGCCGCTGCGCTGCTTGCCCTTGGCCTTCTTCTGCGGCTTACCCTTCTTCCGCTGGCCACCGCCCATGCCAGGCATCCCGGGCATGCCCGGCATGCCGCCGCCCTGGGCCATCTTCGACATCATCTTGCGCGCCTCGAAGAAGCGCTCGACGAGGTTCTTGACCGCGCTCACGTCAACGCCGGAACCGCGCGCGATGCGGGCGCGGCGCGAGCCGTTGATGATCGTCGGCTCCTGCCGCTCGGCCGGGGTCATCGACTTGATGATCGCGGCCGTGCGGTCGACGTCCTTCTCGTCCAGGTTGTTGATCTGGTCCTTGATCTGCCCCATGCCCGGCAACATGCCGAGCAGCTTCGAGATGGAGCCCATCTTGCGGACCTGCTCCATCTGCGCCAGGAAGTCGTCGAGCGTGAACTCCTTGGGGCCCTTCGCCAGCTTGGCCGCCATCTTCTCGGCCTCGGCCTGGCTGAAGGTCTGCTCGGCCTTCTCGATGAGGCTCAGCATGTCGCCCATGCCGAGGATGCGGGACGCCATGCGGTCCGGGTGGAACGCGTCGAACTCGTCCAGCTTCTCGCCGTTGGAGGCGAACATGATCTGTCGGCCGGTGACGTGCGCGATGGACAGCGCGGCGCCACCACGGGCGTCGCCGTCGAGCTTGGAGAGCACGACACCGTCGAACCCGACGCCGTCCCGGAACGCCTCCGCGGTGTTCACCGCGTCCTGGCCGATCATCGCGTCGACGACGAAGAGCACCTCGTCCGGGCGCACCGCGTCCCGGATGTCCGCCGCCTGGCGCATCAACTCCTGGTCGATGCCGAGACGTCCCGCCGTGTCGACGATGACCACGTCGTACTGCTTGGACTTGGCGAACGCGATGGAGTCCTCGGCGACCCGCACCGGGTCACCCACACCGTTACCCGGCTCGGGCGCGTAGATCGCGACACCGGCGCGCTCGGCGACGACCGAGAGCTGGTTGACGGCGTTGGGGCGCTGGAGGTCACATGCGACGAGCAGCGGCGCGTGGCCCTGGGTCTTCAGCCACCGGCCGAGCTTGCCGGCGAGGGTGGTCTTACCGGCGCCCTGCAGGCCGGCCAGCATGATGACGGTGGGCGCGGTCTTGGCGAAACGCAGGCGGCGGGTCTCGCCGCCGAGGATGCCGACCAGCTCCTCGTTGACGATCTTGATGACCTGCTGGGCGGGGTTCAGCGCCTGGGAGACCTCGACGCCGAGCGCCCGCTCCTTGACCTGCTTGATGAACGCACGGACGACGGGCAGGGCGACGTCCGCCTCGAGCAGGGCGATACGGATCTCGCGCGCCGTGGCGTCGATGTCCGCCTCGGACAGGCGCCCCTTGCCCCGGAGGTTCTTGAACGTCGCTGCGAGGCGGTCGGAGAGGGTATCGAACACGGCGGTCGCGAGTCCTTCTTGTCGAAGTCGATTCGGCGGTTGACCCCCAAGGGTATCCGCCCGGTCCGGCGTGGTCTGCCCCGCTGTCCACGGTCACCTCCCGCGGCCTCGACGGGAGCGGCCACTCGGGCGCCGCGTTCGGCGTCCCGTCCGACAGGTCACGCGCTGGCGCCCGAAGCGCCGGTCGGACGCTTCACGAGGGCCACCGTGCCCACAGTGCCTCATCCGCGGAGCGAACGTCGACCCGCCCGCCGCGCCCAAGCAGACGGGCCCTCGCCCGGTGCCTCCCGTGCCTCGTGCGGGATTCACCGCCCCGCACCCCCACGGGGCCGCCGCCCCGTGCCCCGTGCCCCGTGCCCCGTGCCCCGTGCCCCCAAGCAGGATCACCGCCCCGTACCCACCGCAACACCGCCCCGTGCTCCGTGCCCCCGTGCCCCGTGCCCCGTGCTCCGTCGGTACGTGTACCGCCCCGCCGTGCGCGTCGCTCGCCGCCGGCGTGCGCAGGGCGACTGGCCCGTGCGGCTCGGGCTCAGCGCAGGGCACGCTCCAGCGTTCGTGCCAGGCTCGCGGCCCGTGCCGCCGACAACGGAGCCCCGGCGGTGTCGGTGACGTAGAAGGTGTCCACCGCATGGGCGCCCAACGTGTCGATGTGGGCGCTGCGCAGGGTCACCACCGCGCACTCCAGCGCGCGGCTGACGCGGTGCAGCAGCCCCGGCGCGTCCTGAGCCCGGACTTCGAGCACCGTCGCCAGCGGCGAGGCGTCGGGCACCACGGTCACGCGCGGCGAAGGCGCGAGGGCGCCACGGCGGGGCGGGTACGCGTTCTCGCGCTCCGCGAGCTTCGTGGCGATGTCCAGTGTGCCGTGGAGAGCGCGGATCAGGTCGTGGCGCAGCCGCTCGGCCTGGGGAGGGGCTCCGTAGGCGACGGCGACTCGCCAGGTCAGGAGCGATACGGCGGCTGGCCGCGCGTTCGCGGTCGGGCCCCGCCCGGCCGGGGTGGCCCGCCTGCTCCAGCCACGCCGTAGCCGAGGGGTGGTGACCAGGGCGGCTGGTATCCGGTGCGGTGAGGTCGCCCGTGCTGCGAGTCGTCCGGTGGCCGCTCCGCCCGCCGGGCCCGTCTCCCGCCCCTCCCCCCTCCTCGCAGGGCCCTCTCCCGAGGTCGGCGGGGGCGGCACGGCGCGGAGGGCGGCGGAGCGCACGGTCAGGCCGTGGAGGGCGAGCACTCCGGCGACGACAGCCAGGGTGTCGGGTCCGGCGGGTGCGGCGATGAGGAGCTCGAGGCCCACGGCCTCCTGTGGTGCGCGAGCCTGGGCCGCCAGCGGAAGGACGTCACCGACCGGCTCCGCTCCGGCGTGCGGGCGTGCCGTGGCGGCCGGGTGTGGCCCCGTAGGGCGGTGTAGGGCGAGCGCGGGTTCGCCGGTGTGCCAGGCTTGTACAGCGAGCCGCTCCTGTTCGGCGGGCGGGGGTTGTGCCGTGACACGGGGCGCGGTGTGTTCGCCCGCGAGGTAGGCCGTGACACGGCGCACCAGATCGGCCACCAGCGAGGCGCGCCAGGCGCTCCACGCGGCGGGCCCGGTGGCGGTCGCGGCGGCTTCCGTCAGCGCGTGCAGGAGTTCCAGGGTGGGACGGCTGCTGACGGCCCGGGCGACGGACCGCACCGTGGCGGGGTCGTCGAGGTCACGCCGGGTGGCCGTCTCGACGAGCAGCAGACGGTGGCGTACGAGCGTGGCGAGGGTGGCGGCGTCGGATGCGCCCAGGCCGATACGCGCAGCCGTGTCGCGGGCGATGGTCTCCCCCGCCACGGAGTGGTCGCCGGGCCAGCCCTTGCCGATGTCGTGGAGCAGGGCGGCGAACAGCAACAGGTCGGGGCGACTGACGCGATGACCGAGCGCGCTGGCGTGCGCCGCAGTCTCGATCAGGTGGCGGTCGACCGTCCAGCGGTGCGCCGGATGGCGCTGTGGACGGCACCGTACCCGCTCCCAGTCCGGCAACAGCTGACTGATCAGCCCTTCCGCCTCCAGTGCCTCCCACACCGGTACCAGGGCCTCGCCGGCCCCGAGCAGGGCGACCAGACGCTCGCGCGCCTCGGGGGGCCACGGCGTGGGAAGGGGCTTCGCGTCGGCCAGCCGGCGCGCCGTGTGGGGAGGCAGGCGCAACCCCGCCTGGGCGGCTGCGGCGGCGGCCCGCAGGGGCAGCACCGGATCGCGGTCGGGACGGGCGGCGCGGGCCAGGACGGCCTCGCCCTCGTACTCGACCACTCCCTCCGCGAGCGGTGTCGTCCGCGCACCGTCCGCTGAGCGGGCTCCGTGCCCCGTCGCGTGCGTGCCGTGCCCCGTGCCACGAGGCCGCCCACGTCGCCGAGGGCCGGCCCCGTGGGTCCGCAGTACGCGTTCGACCTCGCGCCAGGTGACGTCGGCGGCGTACGCGATCGTCCCGGCCGATGCGTAGACCTGGCGCAGGAGGGCGTCGGCGTTCGGCAGGTCGAGGCGTGCCGCCACGGGGCCCTGGTCCTGGAGCGCCAGCCGCGCCGTGGCCCGCCCGGTGACCAGGTGCAGCGTGTCCCGTACGTCGAGCAGCCGGTGGCACGCCCGCTCAAGTCCGGGGCGGGGAGCGTCCGCGAGCCAGGACGCGGCGACGGCTCGTAACGCCGTGACGTCGCGCAGGCCACCGTGGGCCTCCCTGAGGTCCGGCTCCAGCAGGAACCGCAGTTCGCCATGGCGCCGTGCCCGCTCCTGGCACAGCTCGTGGAGTTGGGGCAGTAGTTGCCGCGCGCTGGCGCGCCAGTCGGCGAGGGCGACGGAGCGCAGCCGCGCCGTCAGCGCGGCGTCGCCCGCGACGTGGCGCGCGTCGAGCAGAGCGAGGTGCGCCCTGAGGTCGCGCGCCGCGGCCGTGCGCGCCTCCGCGAGGGTGCGTACGGAGTGGTCGAGGGGCAGGCCCGCGTCCCAGATCGGGTACCAGATCTGGTCGGCGAGGTGGGCGAGCGCCGGGGCGTCGAGGTGGCCGTCGTGCAGGAGCACCACCTCCAGGTCGCTGCGCGGGGAGAGTTCGCCGCGTCCGTACCCTCCGACCGCGACGAGCGCCACGCCGCGCACTGTCGCCGGCCGTCGAGCGTACGCCGGCACGGGCCCGGCGGGCGGCGCGGTTGCCGCGAGGTGTGGCGACGGGGCGGTGGCCCCGGGGCGTACGGCTGACAGTTCGGTGGGGTCGCGGTACCCGGGTGGCGCGGCGGCGCGCCCGTCGTGCCCCACGCTCCGTGGACCGTGCCCCGTCCGCTGCACGTGTGGCGCCTGGTGGCTCGCCCCTTCCGCGCCTCGCGTCGCCTGCTCCGTCCGCCCCGTGGCTCGCCCCTCCGGCCCCGCGCCCCGCTCCGCCGTGTCCCACGGCTCTCCGGCGCCCCGTGCCCCGTGCTCCGTCCACCGCGCGTCGCCGCGTGCTCCGTGTTCCTCGGTGCCCCGGGCCCCGTACGGAGCGGGGGAGCGCCGCGTGGCCCGCACCCCGTGGGGCTCCACCTGCCGCCCCGTACGGTGCACGCCGTCGCCCACGCCCCGTGCCCCGGCCTCCTCGCTCGGCGGCCCCGTCATTCCGGCGTCGGGCCCGTCGTCGCTCCGGGTGTCGGTGCGTGGTGCGCGACCCCGTTCGTACCGGGCTGGTCGTCGGGGTGTGGCGTCGGCGTGGGGCGCGGGCCGGGTCGCCCGGGTCAGGAGGGAGGCCAGCCAGGCATCCGTGAGGTCGGACAGCCTGGTCCGGTGTCGCTGGCCGGGTTGCCCGTGCCGCTGGAGGAGGCGGAGGCGGGCGGCCGCGTGACCGTCCAGGTCGGGGGCGGCCGGCGCTGCCGGCTCCGTGGTCGGACGTTCGGTCAACTCGGGCTCCGTTCCGGGGTGGTGGCGGGTGGCCGCGCCGCTCCTGGACGTCGCTCCATCGGCCGCGACCGGTGTACGGGGCGGGTCCGGGTGACGTGTCGGCCCCGTCCCGGCGCGCGGCCGGTCACGGCGCCGTGGGCTGCCTGCGAAAGGGGCGGGGGCCCGGCGCGGGTTCCGCCTGGCGCCACGGTCCTACAGGGCGTCCGGGCCGCGTTCGCCGGTGCGTACGCGGACGGCCGTCTCCACCGGGACGCTCCACACCTTGCCGTCGCCGATCGTGCCCGTGCGGGCGGCCTCCACGACGACCTCGATCAGCGCCGCCGCGTCGGCGTCCGCCACGAGGACCTCGACGCGCGCCTTCGGTACCAGGTCCAGGGTGTACTCGGCGCCCCGGTACACCTCGGTGTGGCCCCGTTGGCGTCCGTACCCGCTGGCCTCGGTCACCGTCAGGCCCTGGACGCCGAACGCCTGGAGGGCCTCCCTGATCTCGTCCAGCCGGTGGGGCTTGACGACCGCGGTGACGAGCTTCACGCGTCCACCTTCGCGTCGTTCGGCCGCAGCACCGTGGCGGCGTCGGGTCGGGTGTCGGAGTCGGCGGGCACCGTGGTGCGGTGGGGGTGCGTGACGGCGACGGGGCCGAGGTCGTAGGCCGTCTCCGCGTGGAACGCCTGGTCCACGCCGCCGACTTCGTCGTCCTGTGTGGCCCTGAAGCCCATGGCGGCGTCCACGAGTTTGGCCAGCAGCCACGAGGCGACGAAGGAGAAGGCGAGCACGGCGAACGCGCCGGTGGCCTGCTTGCCCAACTGGGTGAGCCCGCCGACACCGTCGCGGGCGAGCAGCCCGACCAGGAGCGTGCCCACCAGCCCGCCGACGAGGTGCACGCCGACCACGTCGAGCGAGTCGTCGAAGCCCAGCCGGTACTTCAGGCTCACCGCCCAGGAGCAGACGGAGCCCGCGACGACGCCGACCAGCAGCGCGCCCATCGCGTCCACGTGGGCCCCCGCCGGGGTGATGGCGACCAGTCCCGCGACGGCGCCGGAGGCGGCGCCCAGGGTGGTGAACGCGCCGTGCCGTACGCGCTCGTACGCCAACCAGCCGAGCATCGCGGCGCCGGTGGCGACCTGCGTGTTCAGGGCCATGGTGGCGGCCGTGCCGTTCGCGGCGAGCGCGGAGCCCGCGTTGAAGCCGAACCAGCCGAACCACAGCAGCGCCACGCCCAGCATCACCAGCGGCAGGCTGTGTGGGCGCATCGGGTCGCGGCGGAAGCCGATCCGCTTGCCGACGACGAGCACCGCGGCCAGCGCCCCGACGCCGGCGTTGATGTGCACCGCCGTGCCGCCGGCGAAGTCGATGACCTCCAGTCGGAACAGCCAGCCGTCCGCCTGCCACACCCAGTGCGCGACGGGGAAGTAGACCAGGCTCACCCACAGGGTGACGTACACGGCCCAGGCGCTGAACTTCACCCGGTCGGCCAGCGCCCCGCTCATCAGCGCGGGGGCGAGCGCCGCGAACATCAGCTGGAACAGGGCGAAGGCGAAGACGGGGATGCCCTCCCGGCCGCCCGTCAGCGTCGCGGCGTCCACGCCGCCGAGCCCGACGTGGTCGAGGTCGCCGATCAGCCCTCGGCCCGTGTCGTCTCCGAAGGCCAGCGCGTAGCCGTACAGGACCCACAGCACGCTCACGATGCCCATCGAGATGAACGACATCATGAGCATGTTGAGCGCGCTCTTGACCCGCACCATGCCGCCGTAGAAGAACGCGAGGCCGGGGGTCATCACCATCACCAGTGCGGCACTGATCAGTACGAATGCGGTGTCTGCGCCGTTCAATGTCGACGTCTCCTCGTCGCGGCCGCCCCGGTGACGAGGCGGGTTCGAGCGGGATCGGCCCGGAGAGCCGATGTGGCCACGAGGTTGCCGCGGCGCCGTTTCGACCGGTGCCGCGCGGTGTTTCACCGTGGTGAAGAACGGTGCGGTGGTGTTACGCGCGGGTGAACGCCATGGGGCGGGCCGCCGTGCGGCGCACCGTGCCCCGTTCCCCCGCCCGCCCCGTAGGGCCCGCGCGGGACCACCCGCGGGTGGCGGGGCTACGGGGCGGGTCGTGTCAGACCGCGGCCTGCGCGGGCTCCATCGGGTCCGGCAACAGGCGGGTGAGTTCGCTGGCGAGGTAGGCGACCTCGGCCAGGTGCCCGTACTCGCGCACGGCGTTGTCGACGGTCTTGCGCAACCGGTTGTTCACTCGCTCGGAGCGCACCTTCTGGGCCGCGTGTAAGGCGCGCTCGGCCAGCACGGTGCACTGCTCCGGTTCACGCTGGAGCAGGTGAACGGTGGCCATGCCGATGAGGTTGAGCACGTACGAGCGCTGGTGTCCGGGCTGGTTCCGGCTGACCTCCTGGCCGAACAGCTCCACGGCCCTGAGCATCGAGGGCTGGGCCAGGTGCGCGTATGTCGGGCTGCGCCCCGCCACGTACGCGAGATCGCGGTAGGAGTGGGCGTTCTCCGCGTGCAGCTCTGCCTCGGAGAAGAAGCGAATCCAGTCGGGGTCACCGTCGCCCGGGCCGCAGTCGGCGAAGGTCTCCTCCGCCATCTTCACGGCCCGGTGGCTCTTGTTCGGCTGACCCATGTTCGCGTACGCCCGGGCCTCCATCGAGTACAGCATCGCCTGAGTGCGCGCGGTGGCCGACTCGCGCCCCCCGTACTGCGCGAGATGGATCAGCTCTAACGCGTCCTCCGGGCGCCCCAGGTGGATCATCTGGCGGCTCATGCTGGAGAGCACGTACGCGCCCAGCGCGCGGTCCCCGGCCTCCCGGGCGGCGTGCAGCGCCAGCACGAAGTACTTCTGCGCGGTGGGGTGCAGGCCGATGTCGTAGCTCATCCAGCCGGCGAGTTCCGCGAGTTCGCCGGCGGCGCGGAACAGGCGCTTCCCGATGAGCTCTGGCTGCGGCTCCTGCAACAGGTCGGTCACCTCGTGCAGTTGCCCCACGACCGCCTTGCGGCGCAGCCCGCCGCCGCACTGGGCGTCCCACTGGCGGAACATGCGCGTGGTCGACTCCAGCATGTCCAGCTCCGGCCCCGACAGCCGCGCACGGCCCGCCTGTTCCGCCCGGCGCCCCTCACCGGGCACCGGGGGGGCCACACCGCCGGGCGCGGGCACCAGCCAGCGTTGCATGGGCTCCACGAGCGCGGGCCCGGCCGCCAGGGCGAGCGAGGTGCCGAGGAAGCCGCGCCGCGCCAGCATCAGGTCGCTGCGGGAGAACTCGCTGATCAGCTGGACCGTCTGCGGCCCCGTCCAGGGCAGGTCCACGCCGGATACGGAGGGCGCCTGGTGGTGGGCCCGCAGGCCCAGGTCCTCGACGCTGACCACGCAGCCGAACCGCTCGGACAGCAGCTCGGAGAGGATGCGCGGGATCGGCTCACGCGGCTGCTCGCCGTCGAGCCACCGCCGTACGCGCGAGGTGTCGGTGCTGATGTGGTGGGCGCCGAGCTGACGCGCCCTACGGTTCACCTGTCGGGCCAACTCCCCCTTGGACCAGCCACTGCGGAGAAACCACGAACCCAGCTGCTCGTTGGGTCGCTTCTCAGCGCTTCCGCAGTTGCCGCCCACTGGAACGCCCCCACTTCGAGAGTCACTTCATCGTTCACCCGGCCGCGACCGCACCATCGTCGCCGGGCCCTCGCCGTCCGCGCCAGCCCCTGACGCTCACCCTGGCTAGCGCCTCCGTATCACACTCCGCCGAGCGCCTTTCGCGCAGGGGGCGGGGTGCGGGGCGCTCGCCGTCGCGTCCGTGACCGGGGGTGCCGCCGTACGGCGCGCCAACACAACCGTGGGCCAGTCGACTTGACCCACGACGAACTGTCGCCAACCCGGCCAGATGACAGGCCAGATTCCGGCTCACATGCACCGACGGTAATCCTACGATCACTGCCCCAGCGAGCCGCTCCCGGGAAACGCCACCATTCGCCACCCCTTCGAATGAACTCCCCTGTCCCTCACCACGATTCACTTGTCGCAGGTCGCCCTCACAAGGCGCAGTGGTGCGCCACGGGGCGTGCGTTCGGCAACACACCACCCGGTGCGCGACAGCACGCCGTCTGGCCGTCGGCAGCCGCCGAGGGCCCTGGCGGAACTCCAACTCGTAACCATCAAGAGCGCAACCCGTTGGAGGGAGCATGGGCTTCACGATCGGCGGCATCCGGGACATGCGGTCGGCCTCACGGCGCCGTGGCCGCGCGAGCGAGAGCACAACGCTGGCGGAGTACACCGGACTGTGGGGGTGGGACGTGGTGCCCGGAGCCCGCGCCGTACGGGGCGCCGGTGGAGCGCGTGAGTGTTCGTGCGGGGCCGCCGACTGCTCCGCCCCCGGGGCCCACCCGCTCCCCCGGACGCGGCCGGTCCCCGCCGGCTCCACCCTCGACGACGCGGCGGCGATCTGGGCCGGTACGCCGGGGGCCGCCATGCTTCTGCCCGTCGGGCGGACCTTCGACGTGCTGGAGGTGGGCGAGGCGGCGGGGCGGCACGCGCTGGTCCGACTGGAGCGCATGGGGCTGCCCCTGGGCCCGGTGACCGTCACCCCGGAGGGGCGGGCCCAGTTCTTCGTCGCCCCCGGAGCCGCGACCGAACTGCCCCACCTGCTCTACCGCATGGGCTGGGACGACGCCGACCTCGACCTACGCTGCCTCGGCCCCGGTGAGCACGTCACGGCACCGCCCTCGGACCGTGGGGGCCTGGGCCCGGTCCGCTGGCTCCGCCCGCCCCTCCTCGACACCGCCGACAACCCCCCACACGCCCGGCTGCTCCTCGGCACCCTCGCGTACGTCTGCCATCGCTCGGCCACCTGAGCCCCCGCAGGCCGCCTGCCCGCTCGCGCTCCGCGCGCCGGACCCGCGCCACCACGGCGCGGGCGACGGAGCGCCTGCGCGACCGCGCCGGCACAGCTCCCGCCGCTCCACAGCACGGTGGCACTCCCCACCACCCACCCTGGGGCGTACGCCGCCACCGGGGCACGGGGCACGGGGCACGGGGCACGGGGCACGGGGCACGGGGCACGGGGCAGAGCTCACCACGGGAGCGCCCACGGGGCACGGAGCGGCGGCAGACGCCAGGCGTGGCGGGGAACGTCATCCGATCACGAGACGGGGCCACGGGGCCGTGGCCCCGTGCACCACACGCCCGCCTCCGCACCGTCAGCGCGGCCCACGACGCACCCCTTCCAGCGCGCTCACACGGAGCGAGCCTCCCGACGCCACCCCCAAGGGGCGTGGGGACGCCCCCGCTCGCCGGCACCCCGTAGCGCACGCGAAGGGCCGCCCCGCGCGGCGCGGGGCGGCCCTGACCGATCGTCGCGAGCTCAGTCGCCGATCAGCGCGTCCACGAACGCCTCCGGCTCGAACGGGGCCAGGTCGTCCGCGCCCTCGCCCAGGCCCACGAGCTTGACGGGGACCCCGAGTTCACGCTGGACGGCGACCACGATGCCGCCCTTGGCCGTGCCGTCGAGCTTGGTCAGCACGATGCCCGTGATGTCCACGACCTCGGCGAAGACGCGCGCCTGGATGAGGCCGTTCTGGCCGGTCGTGGCGTCGAGGACGAGCAGGACCTCGTCGACCGCGCCGTGCTTCTCCACCACCCGCTTGACCTTGCCCAGCTCGTCCATCAGGCCGGTCTTGGTGTGCAGCCGTCCCGCGGTGTCGATGAGGACGACGTCGGCTCCCTCCGCGACGCCCTCCTTCACCGCGTCGAAGGCGATGGACGCGGGGTCGCCCCCCTCCGGGCCGCGCACCGTGCGGGCGCCGACGCGCTCGCCCCACGTCTGGAGCTGGTCGGCGGCGGCGGCGCGGAAGGTGTCGGCCGCGCCGAGCACCACGGACTTGCCGTCGGCGACCAGTACACGGGCGAGCTTGCCGGTGGTGGTGGTCTTGCCGGTGCCGTTGACACCGACGACGAGCACCACGCCCGGCTTGTCCTGGCCGTCGGTGGTGACGCCGCTCTCGGTGTGCACGGTGCGGTCGCTGTCGCTGCCGATGAGCTGCAGCAGTTCGGTACGGAGCAGGTCGCGCAGTTCCTCGGGCGTACGGGTGCCGAGCACCTTGACGCGCTCGCGCAGCCGCTCCACCAGCTCCTGGGTGGGCGCGACGCCGACGTCCGCGGTCAGCAGCGTGTCCTCGATCTCCTCCCAGGTGTCCTCGTCGAGGTGCTCGCGCGAGAGGAGGGTCAGCAGCCCCTTGCCGAGGCTGTTCTGCGAGCGCGAGAGGCGGGCGCGCAGCCGCACCAGGCGGCCCGCGCTCGGCTCCGGCACCTCGATCTCGGGCGCGGGTGGCGCCGCTGGCGCTTCGGGCTCCGCCGTGGCGGCCCCGGGCAGATCCACCTCCTCGATGGTGCGACGGGGCTCTTCGCGCGGGGTCTCGGCTTCCTCACCGACGTGTGGCTCGGCGGGCGGCGCGGTGACGGACGGGCTGCTCGGCGGGGCCGGGGGCAGCTGCTTCTTCTTGCGGCTGCTGACGACGAGCCCGCTGATCGCGCCGAGCGCGACCACAGCGATGACTACAGCAAGGATGAGGATTTCCATAACGGACCCAGTATCGGCCACGCGTCCGGAATCACGGCGCCATCAGTTGGTGGCGAGGACCAAAGCCGCTTAACCATCGAACTTGGAGCAAAGTACGATGGCATGCGACGATGCAACGCGCGTAGAGTCCCCCGCGTTCCCTCCGGCGGCTGCCACCGCCACCGTTTGCACGCACGGAGCCCTCATCCATGGACCAGACGTCCGCCGCGTCCACCACCCCCCGCGCCACGCCGGCCGACTCCGTCAGGGCCACCGCCGCGAGCGCCGTCGAGACCCGCGGCATCGAGCCGGTGCCGGCCCACGAGCGTCACGGCCGGGTGCGTGAGCTGTTCCCGACCTGGGTGGCCGCCAACATCAGCGTGCTGCTGCTCACGATGGGGGCGGGGCTGGTGGTCTTCAACCGGCTCAGCCTCTGGCAGGTGCTGCTCGTCGCCGTGTGCGCCGCCACCGTCTCCTTCGGCATGGTGGGGGTGTTGTCGGTCTCCGGGAAGTGGGGCGGCGCGCCGGGCGCGATGCTCTCGCGCGCGACGTTCGGGGTGCGCGGGAACTACTTCCCCGGCGCCGTGTTGTGGGTGGCCCGCTTCGGCTGGGAGACGATCAACGCCGTCACCGGGGCGTACGCCGTGCTGACGATCCTGGACCTGCTGTTCGGCGTGCGGCAGAACAACCTGCTGGTCGTCGTCACGCTGGTTGCCTTCGTGGCCACCACCTTCGCGGTGAGCGGCATGGGTCGGGCGGTGCTGAACGTGTGCAACCGCTGGTCGACTTATGTCTTTGGCGCCTTCAGCGTGCTCGTCCTCGGCTACCTGATCGCCGACACCGACTGGGGCTCCGTCTTCGACCGCCCCGCCGGCAGCACCGCCATGGTGATCGCGGGCATCGGGACCATCGCGGCCGGCGGCATCAGCTGGGTGCCCACGGGGCCGGACTTCACGCGGTACCTGCCGCACGCGGCGTCCGGCCGCGGGATCGTCGGCGCCACCGTCTCCGGCGCGGCCCTGGTGTTCGTCCCCATGGTGCTCATGGGCGCCGTGATGGCCGTCGCGACGCCGGACCTGGCCTCCGCCGTCGACCCCGTGTCCTTCCTCGGGGACGTGCTGCCCACCTGGCTCGCGGTGCCGTACCTGATCACCGCCCTGGTGGGGATGCTGTTGATCAACAGCCTCTCGATGTACTCGGCCGGCTTCACCGCGCAGACCATGGGCGTCAGGCTGCCGCGCGCGCTGGCTGTCTCCGTCAACGCCGTGATCAGCCTGGTCGGCGGACTGCTCCTGATGCTGGTCGCCAAGAGCTTCTACGGCTCGTTCATCACCTTCCTCACCCTGCTCGCCGTCTCGTTCTCGGCCTGGATCGGCGTGTACGCGGTGGACATGTTCCGCCGCCGCGCGCTGGCCGTGCGCTACGACGCGCGAGGGCTGATGGACACCGGCCGTGGCAGCCGCTACTGGTACACAGGCGGCTTCTGCTGGCAGGCCATGGTCGCCTGGGCGCTGGCCCTGACGTTCGGGCTGTGCTTCACCCGCGTCGACTGGTTCACGGGGCCGCTGGCGACGAGCTGGATCGGGCGCAACGGCCTCGGGTGGGCCGCCACGATCCTGATCGCCGCGGTGAGCTTCGCGCTCCTCCCACGCCCTCGCGAGAGCGCCGGCGCCGCCTCACACGGAGCGGCCGGCGATGGCCAGAAGTGGAACCCCGCCGGCTGATCCGCGCCCTACCACCCGACCGCCCCGCCGGCTACCGTCCCCTTCGCCGTCCTCGGACCGTCCATGGCGAAGGGGATACCCATGTCCGCTGCCCTGCCCACTGGCCCGCCGACGGCGCCGACCACCGCCGTGCGGTTCAACCTCGTGGACCCGACGGCCACCCCGGAGTCCCTCTCCCGGCGCTACCGCGCGGCCATCGACATGGCCGCCTTCGCCGACGACCGCGGCATCGGCACCATCCAGGTCGAGGAGCACCACGGCGCCGTCAACGGGTGGCTGCCCTCCCCCCTCACCTTCGCCGGCACCGTCTTCGGCGCCACCCGTCAGATCTCGGTCACCGTCGCCGCGCTGCTCGCCCCGCTGTACGACCCGCTGCGGCTCGCCGAGGACATCGCCGTACTCGACCTGCTCAGCGGCGGCAGGCTGGTCACGGTCGCGGGCCTTGGCTCGCGCCGCGCGGAGTACGGAGCGCACGGCAAGGACTGGCGCTGGCGCGGCAAGCTCCAGGACGAGGCCCTGGAGACGCTGCTCGCGGCCTGGACCGGCGAGCCGTTCGGATACCGGGGCCGCACCGTACGCGTCACCCCGCGTCCGTACACGCAGCCACACCCGCCGCTGTACATCGGCGGCGGCTCCCGGCCGGCGGCGCGGCGCGCGGCGCGCCTGGGGCTGCCGATGTTCCTGAACGCGCATCTGCCCCGGTTGGCGGCGTACTACCGGGCGCGGTGCGCGGAGTACGGCACGGCGGGGCGGTGTGTGATGCCCGCGCCCCGTACCCCGGTGCTGCACCTGTCCGAGGACCCCGACCGCACCTGGGCCACGTTCGGGCAGCATCTGCTGCACGAGGCCCGGGTGCACGCCTCGTGGCAGGTGCCCCCCGCGCGCTCCGGGGCGCATCCACCGGTCAGTGATGTGGACACGCTCCGCCGTCAGGGCCGGTACCGCGTGGTGACGCCCGACGAGTGCGTGGAGTTGGCGGGCAGCCTCGGGGAGGGCGGGCGGCTGGTCCTGCACCCGTTGTGTGGCGGCATCCCCGTCGAGGAGGGGTGGAGCTCCCTGCACCTGTTCGCGAGCGCCGTACTGCCGAAGATCGGCTCGGCCACGTCCCGGTGACGGGGCGCCGCCGGCCCCAAGGCGCGCGCCCACGGGGCCGGGCCCCGGGAGCGGGTCGGGCGGGCTCAGCCCATCTCCTCCAGTGTCTTGCCCTTGGTCTCCGGTACCCATCTGAGGACGAAGGGGATCGAGAGCACGGCGAAGGCCGTGTACATCACGTACGCGCCGGAGAGGTTCCAGTCGGACAGGGTCGGAAAGCTGACGGTGATCGCCCAGTTGGCCACCCACTGGGCGGAGGCGGCCACGCCGAGCGCGGCGGCGCGCAGCCGGTTGGGGAACATCTCGCCGAGCAGCACCCAGACCACCACGCCCCAGGACAGGGCGAAGAAGAGCACGAAGAAGTGCGCGGCGACCAGGGCCACGGCGCCCTGGGTGTCCGGCATCCTGATGTCCTCACCGGTGCCGGTCTTGGCCGAGAACGCCCAGGCGGCGACGCCGAGGGAGAGCGCCATGCCGGCCGATCCGACGAGCGCCAGCGGCTTGCGGCCGAGTCGGTCGACGCAGCTCATCGCGATCACGGTGCCGATGATGTTGATGATCGACGTGGTGAAGCTGTAGAAGAACGAGCTGCTCGGGTCGATGCCCACGGACTGCCACAGCGACGACGAGTAGTAGAAGATCACGTTGATGCCGACAAGTTGCTGGAAGACCGAGAGTCCGATGCCGATCCACACGATCGGCAGCAACCCGAACCGGCCACCGCGCAGGTCCCGGAACGTGGGACGGTGCTCGCGGCGCATGGCCTCCTGGATCTCGGCGACGCGTACGTCGACGTCCACGGCCGTCCCCTCGATCTCGGACAGCACCCGCCGGGCCTGGTCGTGCCGGCCCGCGGAGATCAGGTAGCGGGGCGATTCGGGGATGACCAGTGAGAAGAGCCCGTAGAGGAGGGCGGGCACGATCATCACACCGAGCATCCACTGCCATGCCTCGAGACCCGCGACGGTGCCGCGCTGGTCGCCGCCGGCCAGATGGAGGATGCCCCAGTTGACCAGTTGCGAGACGGCGATGCCGGTCACGATCGCCGCCTGCTGGAAGGAGGCCAGCCGGCCCCGGTAGGCGGGCGGGGAGACCTCGGCGATGTAGGCGGGGCCGATCACGGAGGCCATGCCGATGGCGACGCCGCCGAGCACGCGCCACAGAGCCAGGTCCCACAGGGCGAACGGCAGCGCCGAGCCGACCGCGCTGACGGTGAACAGCACGGCGGCGATCCGCATGCAGCGGATGCGGCCGATCCGGTCCGCGACGCGACCGGCGGTCGTCGCACCGACGGCGCAGCCGATGAGGGCCGCCGCGATCACCTGTGCCAGGGCGCCGGAGCCGATGTGGAACCGGTCGCGGATCGCCTCGACCGCCCCGTTGATGACCGAACTGTCGTAGCCGAAGAGAAAGCCGCCCATGGCGGCTGCCGCGGTGATGAAGATGACGTGGCCGAGGTGCTCGGGTGCGGCCTCCCGGCCGTCCGGCGTCGGCGGCTGCGCGCTGTGGGTCAACGTGTACTCCTGGGGCCCGGCGACGCCGCCGGGTGTGGGGGTGGGCACTCCCAGTGGGGCACGACGGGGCGCGGACCACCACTCGGAGGCGGCTGCCGGGCCGAAGCGGCCGGCGCCGCCCCGTCGCCCGCTTGGTGGCGCGGGGTGGCGGACCCTCGCGCCGGTCGCGGCCCCGGCGCGAGACCGCCCCGTGGGATGTGTCGGCGGCACGACCCACGGGGCGGCCCGTGGGGCCCTCAGCGCAGCCGCTGGCTGATGACCTTCGACACTCCGTCGCCCTGCATGGACACGCCGTACAGCGCGTCGGCGACCTCCATGGTGCGCTTCTGGTGCGTGATCACGATGAGCTGCGAACTCTCCTGCAGCTCCTCCATGATCCGGATCAGCCGCTGGAGGTTGGTGTCGTCCAGCGCCGCCTCGACCTCGTCCATCACGTAGAACGGGCTCGGTCGAGCCTTGAAGATCGACACCAGCAGGGCGACGGCGGTCAGCGAGCGCTCGCCGCCGGACAGCAGCGACAGCCGCTTGACCTTCTTGCCCGGCGGGCGCGCCTCCACGTCCAGGCCGGTGGTCAGCATGTTCTCGGGGTCGGTGAGGATCAGCCGGCCCTCGCCCCCGGGGAACAGCCGCGAGAAGACGCCCTCGAACTCGCGCGCCGTGTCCCGGAACGCCTCCGTGAAGACCTGTTCCACCCGTTCGTCCACGTCCTTGATCACCTGGAGCAGGTCGGCCCGGGTCTTCTTCAGGTCCTCGAGCTGCTCCGTCAGGAACTTGTGTCGCTCCTCCAGCGCCGCGTACTCCTCAAGCGCCAGCGGGTTCACCTTGCCGAGCTGCTGGTACGCGCGCTCCGCGGCCCGCAGTCGCTTCTCCTGCTGGCTCCGTACGAAGGGCACCGGCTGGTTTCGCGGGTGCTCCGGGTCCGGTGGCAGCTCCTCGCCCTCGGCGGGCGGCGACGGCGGCACCAGCTGGTCGGGGCCGTACTCGGCGACGAGCCCGGCCGGCTCCACGCCCAGCTCCTCCAGCGCCTTCGTCTCCAACTGCTCGATCCGTAGCCGCTTCTCCGCACCGAGGACCTCGCCCTTGTGGACGGAGTCCGTCAGCTTGTCGAGCTCCGTGGCCAGGCCGCGGCCCCGTTCCCGCTCCGTGACCAGCTCGGCCTCGCGCTCCGTCTTCGCCCGCTCGGCCGCCCGCCGCTCCTGGTCGGCGCGGTGCAGCGAGACCTCCACATGCGCCAGGAGCTGCCGGGCGGCGGCGGCCACCGCGGCGCCGACGGTCGCCTCGTGGCGCAGCCGGGCCCGGCGCTGCTCGGCCCGCGCCCGCGCCTCGCGCTCCGCCCGCGCTCCCCGGTCCAGGGCGTCCGCGCGGCCGGCGAGACCCTTGACCCGCTCCTCGTGCGTACGGACCTGGAGCCGGGCCTCCATCTCCGTCTGCCGGGCGTTGGCCCCGTCGGCGACCAGCCGGTCGCGTACGGCGGTGTCGGGCTCGTCCGCCCCGTCCTCACCGAACGGCGACTCCTCCTCCGCCACGCGCAACCGCTCGGCCAGCTCCGCCTCCTCGTCCCGCGCCCGCACGAGAGCCTCCTCGGCCTGGGCGGCGGCGGCCGTCATCCGCTCCGCCTCACCCGCGGCGCCCCGTGCCTGGCCGCCGAGCCGCCCGAGGGACTGGGCCACCCGTGACTTCTCCCGGTCGGCGGCACTGCGCCGGCTCGCCAACTCCTCCACCAGCGTCGCCGCCTCGGCTCGCCGGTGCTGTGCCGCGCCCTGCGCGGCGGCGAGTTCCTCGCAACGCACCGCCAGCTCCGTGAGCTGCCCCGCCGCCTCGTCCACCTGGGCCTGTACCTCCAGGAGGCTGGGCGCCCCGGCCGAGCCCCCCTGGGCGAAGTGGCCACCCAGCAGATCGCCCTCGGCGGTCACCGCGATGAGCTCGGGCCGCGCCGCCACCAGGTCCTCGGCGTCCTCCAGGGCCGTGACGACGGCCACGTCCCGCAGCAGCCGCCGCACCGCGGGCAGCAGCTCGGAGGGCCCGCTCACCAGGTCGGCGGCCCACAGCGGCGCCGCCGACTCGTCCCCGCCGCCCGCCGTCGAGCCACCGCCGGTCGCGGCGTAGCCCACCTGTCCGACCGTCGCGGTGGCGGCCCCGGGGGCGCTCGCCTCGACACTGGCGCCCCGGGCCGCATCCGCGCTCTCTCTCGTACGCTCCGGGTCGTCTGCCGCGCGCTCCGGGGCGTACGGAGTGGCGCTCAGCAGTAGGGCCGCTCGGCCCGCATCCTGCTTGCGCAGCAGCCGCAGGGCGTGGGCCGCCGTCGCGGGATCGGTGACGGCGACGGCGTCCGCGGCGGCACCCAGGGCGGCGGCCAGCGGCACCTCGTACCCGGGAGCGACGGCCAGCAGCTCGGCGACGGGGCCCAGCAGCCCACCGAGTTGGTCGCCCGCGCCGAGGAGTGCCCCCGTGCCGTCCTTGCGGCGTAGCCCTATGGCCAGCGCGTCGTGGCGGGCCATCGTCGCCGCGCGCTTGCGCTCGGCCACCGTCGCCGCCTCGCGGGCCGCGCTCAGCGCGGACTCCGCGTCGACCAGATCCCGCTTGGCCCGCTCGTGCTGCTCGGCCAGCTCCGCGTCGCCCTCGTCGAGGCCGTCGACCTCGGCCTTCAACTCCTCGTACTCCTCCTGCGCGGCCACCGCCCGCTCCCTGGCCTCGTCGCGGGCGTGGGTCAGCCGGTCGATCTCGGCCTGGGCCGAGGTGGCGCGGCTGCGGGCGGCGTTCACCTGGCCGTGCAGCCGGGCCAGGCCCTCGCGGCGGTCGGCCAGGGCGCGGGCCGCGTCACGCAGCCTGCGCTCCTCGTGCGCGAGCTGACGCTCCAGCTCGGCACGGTGGGCCACGGTGTCCTCCAGCGCCCGGCTCACCGCCTCCAGAGCGGCCTCCAGCTCGGCCTCCTGCTCGCGGACGCGCTGGGCCTCGCGCTCCATCTCCTCGGGATCGCGGCCCCGTCGCTCCTCCACCGGCGCGGAGGTCGCGCTCTTGACCCGCGCGTCGGCGAGGCTGATCGTGCCCCGTACGCGTTCGGCGAGCTGCGACAGTTCGTGCCAGGTCTGCTGGGCGCGTACCAGTCGGGGCGAGAGCGCGCGGACCTGCTCCTCCAGTGCGGCCTCGCGCTGTCGCGCGGTACGCAGCGCGCTCTCCGCAGTCTCCTTGCGCTCCTTGAGCGCGGCCTCGTCGGCGACCTCGGTCCGCAGTGCCTGACGCAGCGCCACCAGGTCGTCGGCGAGCAACCGCAGCCGGGCGTCGCGCAGGTCGGCCTGGATGACGGCGGCCCGGCGGGCGACGGCCGCCTGCCGTCCCAACGGTTTGAGCTGGCGGCGCAGTTCGTCGGTCAGGTCCTGGACGCGGGCCAGGTTGGCCTGCATCGCGTCCAGCTTCCGAACCGCCTTCTCCTTGCGCTTGCGGTGCTTGAGTACGCCGGCCGCCTCCTCGATGAACGCCCTGCGCCCCATCGGGTCGGCATGGAGCACGGAGTCGAGTTGGCCCTGTCCGACGATGACGTGCATCTCGCGGCCGATGCCGGAATCGGAGAGGAGTTCCTGGATATCGAGCAGCCGGCACGTGTCGCCGTTGATCTGGTACTCACTGCCGCCATTGCGGAACATGATCCGCGTAATGGTGACCTCGGCGTAGTCGATCGGCAACGCGCCGTCGGCGTTGTCGATCGTGAGGGAGACCTCGGCGCGGCCGAGCGGGGGCCGGCCGGTGGTGCCCGCGAAGATGACGTCTTCCATCTTGCCGCCGCGCAGCGACTTGGCGCCCTGCTCGCCCATGACCCACGACAGGGCGTCCACCACGTTGGACTTGCCGGACCCGTTGGGACCCACGACGCAGGTGATGCCCGGTTCGAAACGCAGCGTCGTGGCGGAGGCGAAGGACTTGAAGCCTCGCAGGGTCAGGCTCTTGAGGTGCACGCCGTCGGACTTTACCGCTCACCCGTCGAGCGACAGCCGTCCGCGGCGCGCACCCGGGCGCGCCGCGACAGCCTTTTCGGTTTCACCGGGGAAAGTGAAGGGCACATCAGACGGTAGGGAAAACTCGAATGACTGGACGAGAAACAGCGGAGCGAAAACGACGAAGGGACGCCGAAGCGTCCCTTGCAGATTCTCAAGCGGGTGGCGATGCTGCCCGACCGTCCCCTGGGGGAACAACGGGTCAGGCAAGCGCAGGCTCCGCCTGGGGTACGTCGATGCTGTCGAGCAGCGAGTCGCTGTGCTGGGCGGCGGCGGACAGCGCGTCATTCTCGGCCTGCATCCGAATGAGCTCGGATTCGAGGTCCTGTACGCGCTGCTGAAGCCGTCGCATCTCGGCGAGGACTCGGGGGTCGGAGCCGCCGACGTAACCGAGAAGCGCCTTTGCCATGATGGATGGTCCTCCACAATGAGTGACCGACCGGAGCGGTTTGGGTCGTGAGGGATTCGCACCCGCGGTGTCTGCCATCACTACTGACTTCAATGCCAAACAGTTAAGGTGCGCGGGGTTTCCAGCGTCTCACCAAAAAGTTTGACGGTCAACACGATCACGCCCCGTATCGGCAGGGCGGTCGAGCGGGCGCGGCAACGGACCGTGCGGCGCAACTCCGTCTCGTGACCCATCAGGGCGTGGAGATCATCCTTAGTTCCGCAGCCTTCCACGGACGCGCCGTATTGGCAACCACCAGGCTATTTCTGTCCGGCGCACATCCCGGGGCACGCGGGGCACGGCCTCGCGCTGACACTCCTGTCAGCGAATTTCGAAGGTCGCGTATCCGCCTCGCGGGGTGTCCCAAATCTCAGTGACTCCGTCGACCCGTCCGGGCGTGTCGCCCGTGCGGAGCCACTCCAGCAGTTCGTCGCAGCCCGCCCTGGGCCCCTCAGCCACCACCTGGACCCGCCCGTCCTCCAGGTTCGAGGCGAAGCCGACCAGCCCACCGATGCGCAGGGCGGTGGCCCGCGTGAACCAGCGGAACCCGACCCCCTGGACCCGACCCCGCACCCAGGCGGTGAGGCGCACGTTCTCGTTCATACCGGCACGCTAGCCGGCTGGCCCCGCCAGGTTCGCCCCGGCCCGGCCTCTGACCGAGGTGAGGCGTCGGGTAGCGCGCGGCCGGCCTCGCCACGCGGGCGAAGCCGAGGGCCGGTGAGGCGGCGTCGCGTCGACGGCCGGTACGACTGGAGGGAGCCGCGAGGCCCTGCGTGCCGGCCGCGAGCCTCCCGGCCGGGGGCTGGCGTGTCGCTCAGGCCGCCACGGGGCGGGGCGGGCGCTGGCAGCGGGGGCAGAAGTAGCTGGACCGGTTCATCCAGGGGCTGCGACGCATCGCCGCCCCGCACCGGCGGCACGGCTCGTCCTCGCGCCCGTACGCGTCCAGGGAGCGATCGAAGTAGCCGGACTCGCCGTTGACGTTCACGTACAGGCTGTCGAAGCTCGTGCCGCCCACGGCCAGCGCGGCTCGCATGACGTCCCGGACGTGGCCGAGCAGTTCGCTCGCACGGGGGCGGGGGAGGCTCGCCGTGGGGCGCTCGAAGTGCAACCGCGCGCGCCACAGCGCCTCGTCCGCGTAGATGTTGCCCACGCCGCTGATCAGGGACTGGTCCAGCAGGGCGCGCTTGACGGTGGTGCGGCGGCGGCGCAGGGCCGCGAAGAAAGCCGCGTCGTCGAAGGCCGGATCCAGGGGGTCGCGGGCGATGTGCCCGATGACGTCCGGCAGGCCGTCGAGGGTTCCGGGCAACTGGTCGTGCAGCGAGAGGCCACCGAACGTCCGCTGGTCGACGAAGCGCAGTTCGGTCCCCGTCGTATCGGCGAACCGCACGCGGATGCGCAGGTGCTTCTCGTCGGGAGCCGTCTCGGGCTGTACGAGCAGCTGGCCGCTCATGCCGAGGTGGCCCAGGACGGACCGTCCCGTGGCCCCGTCGCCCGCGCCGTCAGCGGCCCCGGGGCGTAGGTCGAGCGCTCCGTGCGCCACGCCCCGTGCCCCGTGCTCCGTCACACCGTGGGAGTGCTCCGTGCTCCGCGCCGACGGGCGACCCGGGGCGGTGGCACCCACCGCGTCCAGCGGCAGCCAGAGGTACTTGCCGCGCCGGCAGGCCGCGGCGAAGCGGTGCCCGACGAGCTGGTCGGCGAAGTCGACGGGGCCCGCCAGGTGGCGTCGGATCGCGCGCGGATGCAGGACCTGCACCTCGGTGATGACGCGACCGGTGACCCAGCGCTCCAGACCGCGACGGACGACCTCGACTTCGGGGAGTTCCGGCACGTGATCCTCCACGGAGGTCGGGACCCGTCCTACGGGTCGGAGGGTGATCGGCCCGCGCGGCACACGGTAGGGCCGCGCGGCGCGGGGGTACGCGTACGGGCCCACCGGTGGTGACCGGTGGGCCCGTCGAACACGGATCGGCTCGTGCGGCGCGGCGCGTGAACGGCGCCGTCCGCGCGCCGTCACCGTGCGGTGGGTTCAGCCTCTCCAGGAGGGCCGGCCGGCGCGGACGGGGCGACGGCCCCGTCCGGGGACGCCGTGGCCGCGGTCGCACCACGCGCGTCGGAGCCGCCAGCGGGGGCTCCTTCCGCGGCAGCGGCGGCGGCCTTGTCGGCCGCCGCGCGGATCGCCCGCCAAGCGGCCTCGGCCGCCTGTTGCTCGGCTTCCTTCTTGCTGCGGCCGGTGCCGGTGCCGTACGCGACACCACCGACGCGAGCGGCAGCCGTGAAGACCTTCTCGTGGTCAGGGCCCGTCTCGGAGACCAGGTACTCGGGCACGCCGAGCCCCTCGGTCGCCGTCAGCTCCTGCAGGCTCGTCTTCCAGTCGAGGCCCGCGCCGAGGTTCGACGAACGCTCGATCAGTGGATCGAAGAGCCGATGCACCAGTTCGGCGGCGGCGTCGAGGCCCTGGTCGAGATAGACCGCGCCGATCACCGCCTCCAGGGTGTCGGCCAGGATGGATGCCTTGTCCCTGCCGCCCGTGCCCTCTTCGCCCCGACCGAGCCGGATGAACGCGCCCAGATCCAGGCCGCGACCCACCTCGGCGAGCGCGCGCGAGTTGACCACCGCGGCCCGCAGCTTGGCCAGTTGGCCCTCGGGCAGATCGGGGTGGATGCGGTACAGCGTGTCGGTGACCACCAGGCCGAGCACCGAGTCCCCGAGGAACTCCAGCCGCTCGTTGGTGGGCAACCCGCCGTTCTCGTACGCGAAGGAGCGGTGCGTGAGCGCACGCACCAGAAGGGCGGACTCCAGGTGATACCCGAGCCGCCCTTCCAGAACGGTATGAGACGAGGCCGTGTCTGCCGTCGCCGATACATCTTCCCCGCGCTTGCGGAGCGGCGTCTTGGCGTCTGACATGAAGCCTGTCACCCGCCGATCAGACCTCGAGGACCTGGCGGCGGTTGTAGGTGCCGCAGCTCGGGCACGCGATGTGCTGCTGCTTCGGCTCGTGGCAGCGCTCGCACGCCACCAGGGTGGGGACCGCAGCCTTCCACTGCGACCGGCGGTGGCGCGTGTTGCTGCGCGACATCTTCCGCTTCGGAACAGCCACGGCTACTTCTCCTGTGGGTCATCCCCGCTGTCGCGAGGGGTGTTGTCCTTCTCGCCGTCCTGGACGGTCTCAGCGAGTCCCTGCAGTGCCGCCCAACGGATGTCGACGGCTTCTTGGTGATGGTGGTCCGGGTCGTCCGCCAGCCGTACTCCGCACTCGGGGCACAGGCCAGGGCAGTCCTCCTGGCACACCGGCTGCAACGGCAGTGCGAGCACCACCGCGTCCCGCAGCACGGGCTCAAGGTCGAACAGGTCGTCCTCGAGGAAGAGCGTGTCCTCCTCCTCGGCGTCGTCGCCGGTCTCCGCGGTGCGGCTCCGGTCGTCGGCGTCGGGGTAGGAGTACATCTCCTGGAAGTCCGCTTCGAGCTCACGCCCCAGCGGCTCCAGACACCTTACGCACTCCCCTGTGAGCGGCGCACGGGCGGTGCCCGTAACGAGCACTCCCTCCATGACCGCTTCCAGCCGGAGGTCGAGCTCCATGGCCGCACCCTTGCGCACGCCGATCATCTCGACACCGAGATCACTCGGGGCCTCGATCGAACGGGAGAGCCGCTTGAGCGCACCAGGACTCCGCCCCAGCTCTCGTGTGTCGAACACGAGCGGGGATCGATGGTCGAGGCGGGCGTTCAGGGCTTCCTGCTTTCTACGCTGCGGCACGGGCAGCCCCTTGTCGCGGTGGTACGAGACGAAGCGGGCAGCCGAAACCGCAGATGTACGTGCGGCCGAAGAGCCAGGATACTGGACGGGTCGCCGTTGACCCAATCCGCGCCGATCGCCCCCGTCGTCCGCCCACCGCTCCCGCACGCGCCCCGGGCCCTGTCGCGCCTCCGTACGTTCACCGCACGACCGCACCGACGGGGCTGCGGGGCGGCGCCCGGGCGCGGGGCTCTCGATGCTCCAGCTCGCGGCGGTTCGAGCTGGAGCACCCTCGCGCGCGGGCTCGATCGGTTCGAGTCGAGCCCCCGGCTTCGCGCCCCGGAGCGCATGGCAGCTCCATCGTGCGCTCCGGGGCGCTCTGGGCCCCCGCACGGTACGCGGGCAGGGGGGAGCCGTGTCGGCCGGGACGTGGCCGGCCGGGGGCGGGCTGTTCCCTACGGTGCCACGACACGCGCCCCCGCACCCGGGTGACGGGAGCGGGGGCGCGTAGGGTGCTCGCTGGGCGACGGCGCGGGTCAGCGGCCCTGTTCGTACTGACGGAGCTGGTCCAGGTTGATCATGCTGGTGTCGAAGAGACTGGTCTCGTCCAGTGCGGGGGTGCCCGTGGGGCGGGGCGGGTGCTGTTGCTGGTGCGCGTCGAGCGTCTGGGGCTCCGCGTATCCGGCGTGCGGGTCGTAGCCGTGCTGCTGGGGCGGCTGTTCCTGCCAGCCGTAGTCGCTCGCGGGCTGGGCGGCGGCGGGCTGCTGCTGGTAGTCGTGTGCAGGCTGGGCCGCATACGGGTCCGGCTGGGCGTACTGCTGCTGGTAGCCGTACGCGTCCTGCTGATATCCCGCCTGGGCGTAGTAGTCCGCGTACTCCGGCTGGGCCGGCACCTCGGGCGGGGCCGGGGGCTGCTGGGGCGGCATCGGCCGCTGGTCGGGCATCGGCGGCTGCTGGACGGGGGCCGGCGGGGCACTGCGCGGGTCGGTGACGTGCTGGCTGGTGGCGAGGTCGGCCAGGTAGTCGTCGTCGCTGGTACGCAGACCGGCGGCGCCCGCGGCGTCCTGCGCGGCCATGTGGGCGCCCAGCTCGTCCTCCTGCGTGCCGAGCAGCTTCTGCCTGCCCCGGCCGACCGCCTCCAGGGTCTTGGCGAGCACGGCGGCCACGGCGCCCAGCTTGGCGTCCACGTACTCGTCCGCGCGCAGCCGCAGCGTCTCCGGGTCCGCGCTGCGCTCGGGCGCCTGGTCGAACTGGCCGTTCTCGTCGACGTCGCCGTACGCGCCGGCCGGACCGCGCCCGAGGAGCTTCTCGCGGCCCCGGTCGACGGAGCCGATGGTCTTGGTGAGGACGACCTCGAAGTTGGCGAGCTTGCTGTCGACGTAGTCGTCGGCCTCGGCGCGGATCTCCTCGGCCTCGCGGCGCGCGTCGGCGAGGATGCGGTCCGCCTCCTCCTGCGACTGGCGGGCCACCTCGGTCTGCGAGATCAGCGAGCCGCGCTGGGAGTGGGCGGTCTCGATGATCCGCTCGGCTTCCTGTCGGGCGGCCTCGACCATCTGGTCGCGGTCACCGATCACCTCACGGGCCTGGGCGAGGGAGCCGGGCAGCGCCGTCCGCAGCTCTTCGAGCCTGGCGAGCAGCTCGGCCCGGTTCACCACGCAGGAGGCCGACATGGGCATGGATTTCGCGCTGCCGACGGTGCCGACGATCTCGTCGAGCTTCTTCTGCACGTCCACCTTGGGTGCTCGCACTCTCTAGGCCGAAGGGTCGGGACGGGACCGACTGTACGGGCAGTGGGCTCCCGCCCGACACCTCCTGACAAACCGTCAGCCCCTCAGCGTTCGGCGAGCCGCTCCGTCAGGTGCCGGAGAACCAGCGGCGGCACCAGGTGGGAGACGTCGCCGCCCCAGGCCGCGACCTCCTTGACCAGGCTGGAGGAGAGGAAGCTGTAGATGGGGTTGGTGGGCACGAAGAGCGTCTCCACCCCGGACAGGCCGTTGTTCATCTGGGCCATCTGCAACTCGTAGTCGAAGTCGCTGACGGCGCGCAGGCCCTTGACGATGGCGGGGATGTCGCGCTGCTTGCAGAAGTCGACGAGGAGCCCGTGGAACGACTCCACCTCGACGTTTCCGTACTCGGCGGTCGTCTCGCGCAGGAGGTCGATGCGCTCGTCGACGGTGAACAGCCCCTGCTTGGACTTGTTGATCATCACGGCGACGTGCACGACGTCGTACAGCTTCGAGGCGCGGGCGATGATGTCGAGGTGTCCATTGGTGACGGGGTCGAAGGACCCCGGACAGACGGCGCGGCGCAAGAGTGGTTCCTCGCTCTCCAGTGCGGTCATGACGCGCTGTGGTGGTTCGTCGTGGCGGTGCTGCGTGAAGCGGCGCGACCGTACCAAAACGTGCCCTCCCCGTAGCGACGAGACCGTAGCCCCTCGAAACCGGTCGGCCACCGGAACTCGCCGCCCCTGGTGCTCCGCTCCACGGTGACCAGCGCCTGTGCCGCGAGCCAGCCATTGCCGCGGAGTGTGAGGAGGATCTCCCGGAGATCGTCGTCGGTGACGGCGTACGGAGGGTCGAGGAACACCACGTCGTACGGCGCTCCCGGGACGGGGCCGGCGACGATCCGCTCCGCCTTGCCCGAACGCACCTCGGCGCCGGGCAGACCCAGCGTCCGGACGTTCTCGCGAACCACCCGGGCGGCGCGGGCGTCGGCCTCCACCAGGAGCGCGTGCGCGGCGCCCCGGGAGAGCGCTTCGAGGCCGACGGCGCCCGAGCCGGCGTACAGGTCGAGCACCCGCGCCGCCGTCAGCGAGCCGAGGAGCGACCCCCAGGTGGCGAAAAGGCCCTCGCGCGCGCGGTCCGAGGTCGGTCGGGTGCCGGTGCCCGGCGGTACGGCGAGACGACGTCCGCCGGCGGCTCCGGCGATCACGCGGGTCATCTGCTGGTCGGCCCTTCGTGGTGGGGAAGGTGGCCCCGGTCGGCCACCGCTCCCCCACGATATGGCGTCGCCCGACGGACGACTCGGGGGCCGCACCCGGCCGGGCGGTGTCGCGAACGGGCACGCGCGGCGGGACCGGGCGACGGCACTGGCGCGAGCGTACGGACCCACGTCGGGCGGGCGGCGGCGCGGCCGTGAGTCGCCGTCTCACGGAGGCGAGGGGGCGACGACGGGGCGCCCTTCCCGCGCGCCGCCCGCTCCGGGCCGCGAGGGCGTACGCGTCGTCCTCGGCGCCTGTCACGAACGGCGCGCCCCGTCGCGTATCTCCCAGCGGGCCAGCCGCTCGGCACGCCGCGACACCACCGGCACGTGGCCCCGTGCCCCGTGCCCCGTGCCCCGTGCCCCGTGCCCCCAGGCAGGATCGCCCCTGCGCGCTCCGTGTCTCGCGCTGCCTACGCCCTGCTCGGTGGCGGGTTCACCGGCCGCACCGTGCCCCGTGGCGACGGAGCCTCGGGGATCAGCCCTTGTCGAGGTACTGCTCGCGCTCGGCGTCCAGGAGGGCGTCGAGCGCCGTGCGCAGCGCGGGGAGCCGCTCCAGCTCCGGATCGGCCGTGACGGTCGCCACGGCCTCCTCACGGGCGGCGGCGATGATCTCCTCGTCGTCGATGACGGCCAGCATGCGCAGGCTGGAGCGCACGCCGGACTGGGCCTGTCCCAGTACGTCGCCCTCGCGGCGTTGCTCCAGGTCGATGCGGGACAGCTCGAAGCCGTCCAGCGTCGCCGCCACGGCCCCCAGCCGACCACGGGCCGGGCTGGCCTCGGGCATGTCGGTGACCAGCAGGCACAGCCCGGGCGCGGAGCCTCGGCCGACCCGGCCGCGCAACTGGTGGAGCTGGGAGACACCGAAGCGGTCCGCGTCCATGATCACCATGGCCGTGGCGTTGGGCACGTTGACACCGACCTCGATCACCGTGGTGGCCACCAGCACGTCCACCTCGCCGGCGGCGAAGCGGCGCATCAGCGCGTCCTTGTCGTCGGGGTGCATGCGCCCGTGCAGCGGCTCGACGCGCAGTCCCGCGAGCGCGCCCCTGGTGAGTTGTTCGGCGATGTCGAGCACGGCCAGCGGGGGCCGTCGCTCCCCCGCCCCGTCCGCGCCCTCCGCCGAGTCCTCCTCGCCGCCCGCACCGTGGTCCCCGGCGGGGCCGGTCGGGTCGCCCGCACCGCGTCGTGCCGCCTTCGTGTCCTTGCGCTCCTTCGGGGCGTCCTCCTCGTCACCGATCCGGGGGCAGACCACGTACGCCTGGTGCCCGGACTCCACTTCCTCCCGTACGCGCTCCCAGGCGCGGGCGAGGAAGTGGGGCTTGTCCTTGGCCGGGACCACGTGGCTGGCGATGGGCGAGCGCCCCGCGGGCAGTTGGTCGAGGACCGAGGTCTCCAGGTCGCCGAAGACCGTCATCGCGACGGTACGGGGGATGGGTGTGGCCGTCATGACCAACAGGTGTGGCGGCCGGTCCGCCTTGGCCCGTAGCGCGTCACGCTGCTCCACGCCGAACCGGTGCTGTTCGTCGACCACCACCAGTCCCAGATCGTGGAAGCGCACCTTGTCCTCGATGAGCGCGTGCGTGCCGATCACCAGGCCCGCGTCGCCGGTCACCAGGTCGAGCAGCGCCTGGCGCCGCGCAGCGGCCCCCATGGAGCCGGTGAGCAGCACGACCTTGGTGCCGTGTTCGGCGCCGCCGAGCATGCCGCCCTCGGCCAGTTCGCCCATCATCTCGACGATCGAGCGGTGGTGCTGCTGGGCCAGTACCTCGGTCGGCGCGAGCATCGCGGCCTGCCCTCCCGCGTCCACCACGGCGAGCATCGCGCGCAGCGCCACCAGCGTCTTGCCACTGCCGACCTCGCCCTGGAGCAGCCGGTGCATGGGGTGGTCGGTCGCCAGGTCGTGGAGGATCTCGGCGGACACCCGCCGCTGGCCCTCGGTGAGCGTGAACGGCAGCTTGGCGTCGAAGGCGTCCAGCAGCCCGTCACGGCGCCGCGCACGGGGCACGGCGGGGAGTAGGGCGTCCGCGTGCCGCCGGCGTGCCAGAGCGACCTGGAGGACGAACGCCTCGTCCCACTTGAGCCGGTCGCGCGCCGCCGCGATGTCCGCCTTGGTACGCGGCCGGTGGATCTTCAGCAGGGCGTCTGGCAGCGTCTCGAAGCCGCGCCCCTCGCGGAGCGCCTCGGGCAGCGGGTCGACCACGCCCTCCCAGCCCGTCGCCTCCATGGTGTCGAGGAGCATGCCGACGGACGTGGCCAACTGCCAGGAGGCGAGCTGCTTGCAGGCGGGGTACAGCGGCAGCAGCTGGTTCGCGAAGGCGTCCACGGCCCCGGCGGCGTCCTCGGCCTGGTCCTGGTCCAGAAGCTCGTAGTCGGGGTGGGAGAGCTGACGGGTGCGGTTGAAGACCGAGACCTTGCCGGCGAACATCCCCTGCCGTCCGGGCAGCAGCGCCTTCTCGTGGTGGAAGACGCTCCGTCCGAAGAAGACCAGGGTCAGCGCTCCGCTGCCGTCGGTCACCACGACTTCGAGCCGTACGCCCTTGCCGTGGTTGAACGTCTTCTTCGTGGCCTTCGCCACCCGCGCGACCACCGTGACGTGCTCGTCCAAGGGCAGGTCGGCGAGCCGGGTGAGCTCACCGCGCTCGGCGTACCGGCGCGGGTAGTGGTGCAGCAGGTCCCCGACGGTATGCAGGTCGAGGTGGGCGGCCATCACCTTCGCGGTGTTGCCGCCGACGATCTTCTTCAGGGGTTCATCGAGCGCGGGCACGCGGTCCATTGCACACCACAGCACTGACACCGTGTGCGACGCTCCCCGCCGCCGCGCCCCCGCGCCGCCCACGCGGCGGCCGGCACGGTCCCTCCCCACCGGGAGGGTTCACCGCCCCGTGCCCCGTGCCCCGTGCCCCGTGCCCCGTGCCCCCAGGCAGGATCATCCCGCCGTGCTCCGTGCTTCGTGCTCCTGAGTGGGGCGGCTGGCTGGCCCGGTGGTCACTCGATGCCGATGAGCAGGGGGGCCGACGGCTGCTCGCCGCGGTAGCTGACCGTGTCCACCGCCAGATGGCGTTCCCGTACGTGGTGTTCGAGCCGCTCGGCGAGGTTGCTGGGTACGCCCGCTCCGAGCACCAGGGTGACCAGCTCGCCGCCTGCCGCCAGCATGCGGTCGAGGACCATGCGCGCCGTACCCAACAGGTCGGCCCCGATGACCACCACGTCGCCGTCGATCAGGCCCAGTACGTCGCCTGCCTGGCACACGCCCGCCATGGTCCACGACTGACGTTCGGCCACGGCCAGTTCGGCGTAACGGGTAGCGCCCGCCGCCGACGTCATGGCCACGACGTCCTCGTCGAACCCGCGATCCCCCTCGTGTACGGCCAGCGCGGCGATGCCCTGGACGACCGAGCGGGTCGGGATGAGCGCGACGCGCACCCCCTCCGTCCGCATCTGCGCCGCGGCTGCCGCGGCGGTGTGCCGCAGTGTCGCGTCATTGAGCAACACGACGACCTCGTGCGCGTGGGCCCGCCGAATGGCCTCGACCAGTTCGCCGCTGGCGGGGGGCTCCCCGGGGCGGGCGGTGACCACCGTCGCGCCGGCCTCCGCGCACAGGGCGGCGAGCCCGTCGCCAGGCACGACCGTGACCACGGAGCGCGCCGCACGGTCGCCCCGTGCCCCGTGCCCCGTGCCCCGTGCCCCATCCGTCCGCTCGCGGTCGCTGGCCGCGATCTCGCGGCTCAGCCGGCGCTCGGCCACAGCGCCGAAGTGGGTGACGCGCAGCCGGTACGGGCGCCCCGCCTGGATCCCGGCCTCGACGGCCGCCCCCGCGTCGTCGACGTGTACGTGGACGTTCCACAGCCCGTCGCCGCCGACGACCACCAGGGAGTCGCCCAGCGCGTCCAGCCGTACCCGCAGTCGAGCCACGGCCGCCTCGTCGGCCTCCAGGAGGTAGATCACCTCGTACGCGGGGCTCATACCGGCCGTGTCGCGCTCCGCGAGGGGCTCCCCCGGCGCCGGGCCCGCCAGGCACTCCGGGACGGCGGGGGCGCTCGGGGACGGGGCCGGCGCCGTGGGGGGGCGCTCCCACCGGGGCTCGGCGTCGGGGCGAGCGGCTCCGCGTCCGTGACCGCCGGTGGTCGGTCGCAGCGGGCTGGTGGGCGCGACGGGGCGTTCACCGGTCAGCGTCTCGGCCAGCGCGCCGAGGACGGCGACCAGACCGTAGCCGCCCGCGTCCACGACGCCGGCCCGCGCGAGAACGTCAAGCTGCCCGGTGGTCGCGTCGAGGGCGGCACACGCGCCCTCGTACGCGGCGCGCGCCACGGCGCCGACCGACGCGCCACCTCGCGTCGACGGTGGCCCCGTGTCGGCCCTGTGCGCCGTGCCGTCCCCCCGCGCCGTAGCCGCCTCGGCTCCGCGTGCCCCGGCCGCCTCCGCCCCGTGCTCCGTGGCCGGGTGGCCCACGGCGCGTGCCGCCGCCGCTGCCGCTGCCGCCGCGACCGTCAGGATCGTGCCTTCGACGGGGCGGGCGACCGCGTGCCGGGCCGTCTCGGCGGCCCGGAGCAGGGCCCGCGACAGCGCGGCGGCGTCGGCGTCGCGCGCCTCACTCGCCACCACTTCGCCCGCCGCATCCCGCACGGCGAGGACGTCCGCCATCCCGCGCAGCATCTGGGCCAGGATCGTGCCGGAGTTGCCGTGCGCGCCGATCAGCGCTCCGTGCGCCATGGCTCCCATCGCGTCACCGAGGCTGGGCCGGGACGTCGCGCCGGTGGCCGTGTGGCCGTCGAAGGCGGCGCCGACGGCCTGCGCGGCGGACTCGACAGTGAGGTAGAGGTTGGTGCCCGTGTCACCGTCCGCCACCGGGTAGACGTTGATCGCGTCGATCCCCTCGCGGGACCGTCCCAACGCCTCCAGTGCCAACCCGCACCACGTACGTACCGCCTCGGCGTCGAACGTGTGCGGCACCTATGGCCTCCTTGGACGGTGCTGGTGGCAGCGTGGATGCCCGCAGGGTAGTCGCGCTGCGGGGGGACCGTCTGGGGCGGGGGCCGAGGTGGCCATGGTAGTTTCGTTGTACGGGAGCGGTCGTTGTATGCTGCTCCGGTTGCCCGATCAGGATCGGGCCAAATACCCCTGGCGATGCCACTCAGCGATGATCTGGCATGCCGGGAACTCACTGTAAGTGCATCTGAAGTCTTTGGAGTGACCCGTGGCTGCCAACTGCGACGTCTGCGGCAAGGGGCCGGGCTTCGGCAACAACATTTCGCACTCGCACCGCCGCACTCGCCGTCGTTGGAACCCCAACATTCAGACGGTGCGCGCTGTGGTCGGTCGGACGCCGAAGCGGCTCAACGTCTGCACCTCGTGCATCAAGGCCGGCAAGGTCGCGCGCTGACGTTCCCGTCGTAGCGCAGCCAGCCGGTTGCCCAAGGCCGGCCCGCCTCGTGCGGGCCGGCTTTTTTGTTCCACGGAGAGGCCACGGAGCCGAGAGGCCCCGTGGCCTCTCGCGCATGCCCGCACCGCACAGGTCGCCGCCCGGCTCTTTTGGCCCAGTCGACACGCCACCACCGGCCCGCCCGCGCCGTCGGCTCGGCCAGCCCCCGCTCCGGACACCCATCCGGTCCGGGCCCGCGCCCTCGTGACCCCGTGCTTCGCGGCAGCGCCACCGTCCGGCCCCGTGCTCCGTGCCCCGTGCCCCGTGCCCCGTGCCCCGTGCCCCGTGCCCCGTGCCCCGTGCCCCCAGGCAGGATCGTGTCCCGCGCCCCGTCGCGACGCCGCCACGCGGCTCTGTGCTTGGCCCTGCGCGTCGGCCCCGCGTCGTATGCCCAAGCCCTACGTACGGCACGGCCCGACCGGGAGCACCCTCGGCGCCGGGGAGCCCGGACTACGGGGCCGGGGTCCGATGGGCCCGGTAGGAAAGCGGGGTTCCGCCCTCGCACATGGACCAGGGGGGCGGCTGGCGGGCTCAGCGCCAGCGCCAGCCGTGGTCGACGGGGCCGATGCCCGCCCCCAGGGGGAAGCCGGCCTCGATCGCTCCGGTGACGTACTCCTTGGCCGCCGCGACGGCCTCCGGCACCGGCATGCCGTGGGCCAGGTGCGCGGCGACGGCGCTGGCCAGGGTGCAGCCCGTGCCGTGCGTGTGACGGTTGTCGTGGCGTACGGAACGGAGCCAGTGCTCCTCGACCCCGTCCGTGAGCAGGTCGACGGCGTCCCCGGGCAGGTGACCGCCCTTGACCAACGCCCAGCGGGGGCCGAACTCCAGGATGGCCGCCGCGGCGCGCGGCAGGTCCGCCTCCGCCGTCACGCGGACACCGGTGAGCTGGGCGACCTCGTCGAGGTTGGGCGTGGCCACGGTGGCCAGGGGCAGCAGTTTGGTGCGTACGGCGTCGAGCGCGTCCGCGGCCAACAGGGCGTCGCCGTGCTTGGAGACGCCGACCGGGTCCACGATGACCGGGACGCTGAGATCGGCTAGCAGTTCGGCGACGGTCTCGACGATCGCGGGTGAGGCCAGCATGCCCGTCTTCACGGCCTGGACCCCGATGTCGTCGACGACGGCGCGGAACTGAGCCCGGATGGCCTCCAGTGGCAGTTCCCACGCGCCTCGCACGCCCAGGGAGTTCTGCGCCGTGACCGCGGTCAGCACACTCATGCCGTGCGTGCCGAGGGTCAGCATCGTCTTGAGATCGGCCTGGATGCCCGCCCCGCCCCCGGAGTCGGACCCGGCGACGGTCAGGACACGGGGCGGCACGGCGGTGGGGACGGGGCCCGCTCCGGCAGAGTCAGTGGTCATGCCATCGAATTTACGCGGCACCGCCGACGGGCCCCACCGCCCCCTTGCCCTGTGCGGTCGACGAGTTGGCGGGTCGGGCCGGCCGGATGTGAACGTCGCCCGACCGACCGGCCCGTCTGGGCCCACTGCCGGCCGCCAGGTCGCCGTACCGAGCGGGCGTGTGCCACCGGTGTGCCGGGAGACGGCCTGTGGCCGCCCCGTCCCGGCCGCGCTCCGTACCCGCGTCGCCCCGTGCCCCACACCCACGGCGCCCCGCGCGGTGTGTGCCGGCCGGCCCCGTGGCCCGCCGAGGGCGCGCCCGGAAGGCGATGTTGGCGGTTGTCCGGAGCGCCGCCACAGGACGCCCGTGTACGGGCTCCGAGCTGTCCTCAGCTCCCCCCGGCGTCCTCGATGTCGCTGAAGTGGTCCCAGCCGGCCTTGGCCCACGGGGCCCCGTCCACCGTCACCTGGGGCAGTGCGGAGGGGTTGCGCACCTCGCCGATCACCTTCCAGCGAGCGGGCAGCTTCACATCGGCGGGGAAGGTCGCCACGATCGCGTGGTCCTCACCGCCGTTGAGCACCCACTGCAACGGGTCCACACCCACCGCTTGCCCGATGTCCGACATCTGGGAGGGGATGTCTATCGAGGCGGAGCTGAGGTCGATGCGAACCTTGCTGGCCTCGGCGATGTGGCCGAGGTCGGCGACGAGGCCGTCGCTGACGTCCGTCATCGCCGTGGCGCCGAGCCCGGCGGCGGCCGGCCCGGCGTGGTACGGAGGCTCGGGGCGACGGTGGGCCTCCACGAAGGCACGGGGCGAGCGGAAGCCACGCGAGAGCACCGCGTGCCCGGCCGCCGACCAGCCCAGCCAGCCCGTGACGGCCACGACGTCGCCCGGTCGGGCTCCGGAGCGCGTGACCGGTTCGTGGTTGCGCAGGTCCCCCAGGGCCGTGATGGCCACGGTGATCGTCTCGCCGCGCACCACGTCGCCCCCGACCACCGCGGCACCCGCCACCTGGCACTCGTCACGCAGGCCGTCCATCAACTCGTTGGCCCACGTGGCGGGGAGGTCGGCGGGTACGACGAGGCCGAGCAGCAGCGCCGTGGGCACGGCGCCCATGGCGGCGATGTCGGCGAGGTTCTGCGCCGCCGCCTTGCGTCCGACGTCGTACGCCGTCGACCAGTCGCGGCGAAAGTGCCGCCCCTCAAGGAGTACGTCGGTGCTGGCCACGACCCTCCGGTCGGGCGCTGCGACCACCGCGGCGTCGTCCCCCGGCCCCAGGCGGACCGCCGGGGTGCTGGTGAGTCGCGACGTGAGCTCCCTGATCAGCCCGAACTCGCCCAACTCGCCCACGGTGCCCTTCATCCCATCGCCCCTTTGCACTGTTCTTCCGCCCTGTGCTCCGCTGTCCGCCCCGGCCGGCGCCACGCCGCGTGGGCCGCGCGGGTCTCCCCGCGCCGCTCGGCGACGCGGTACCGTGGCGTCTCTTCTTCCCACATGATCCTCGTCGCCGCCCTGGAGGTTCCGTGGTACAGGCGTACATCCTGATCCAGACTGAGGTCGGCAAGGCGTCGGCCGTCGCCGACGTGATCGCCAAGATCCCAGGAGTCATCCAGGCCGAGGACGTGACCGGTCCGTACGACGTGATCGTGCGCGCCCAGGCCGAGACGGTGGATGAGCTCGGCCACATGGTGGTCGCCAAGGTCCAGCAAGTGGACGGCATCACCCGTACCCTCACCTGCCCGGTCGTCCATTTGTAGCTCCCCGTATCCTCGGCCCGGTGAGTTTTGCACCCCGCCGTTGGCCCCGTCTGCCCGCCGTCATCCTGCTCTTGACCGCCGTGGGCTGCTCTGACAGCGACGAACCCGCGGCGCCGGCGGTTCCCAGTCCGCCGGCCCGAGCCGTCACGTTCTGCAAGGCTCTCCACAAGGAACTGCCCACGACAGTGGACGGGCTTGACCGACGTGAGACGGATCCCGCGTCGGAGTTCACCGCTGTCTGGGGCAAGCCCGCCGTGCAACTGCGGTGCGGCGTGCCACGGCCCGATGTACTGACGCCCGGCAGTGAACATTACAACCCCCTGGCCGACTCCGTGGACGTCAACGGAGTCGGCTGGTTGCTGGAGAAGAAGCACGACGGCTACCGGTTCACCACCACGCTGCGCAAGGCGTACGTCGAGGTCACGGTTCCGTCGAAGTACGCCCCCGAGGTCAATCCGCTGACCGACCTCGCCGACGCCGTCAAGAAGACCGTGCCGTCCGGCATCTGACGCCCCCCGGCCCCCGTGACAGGCCCGGGGGGCGGGTGGCTCGCTGGGCCCGGCCTCGTGAGGGACGGGCTCTGTGGGCCGAGCGGGATGCGGCCGTTGAGCGCCGCCGGATGCGCTCACGCGCCGGAAGTCGACCCCTGCCCCGTGCGCCGCGTCTTCCCGCGCGCTGACGCTCCGTACGCCGGGGCGCCGTCGAGACGCCGCCCCGTGCCCCGTGCCCCGTGCCCCGTGCCCCGTGCCCCGTGCCCCCGGGGAGGATCGCCGCCGTGCGCTTTGGTGGCCCCGTCGGGCGCGCACCACCGGGGAGCGGCTGCCGCGCGTCCGACAGGGGCGGATGGCGTCGGGTGGGTGTGGTCTAGCGCAGGCCCGTCGGGCGGTTGAGGGCGGCCTGGAGGAGGCGATCCACCAGTTCGGGGTAGCTGACGCCGCTCTCCTGCCACATCCGCGGGTACATCGAGATGGGCGTGAAGCCGGGCATCGTGTTGATCTCGTTGATCACCAACTCGCCGCTGTCGAGGAGGAAGAAGTCCACCCGCGCCAGCCCCTCACCGGACACGGCGTCGAAGGCGGCGATCGCGAGCTCCTGCACGCGCGCCGTCTCCTCGGGGGTCAGCGGCGCGGGCACGATGCCGGACGCGGAGTCGATGTACTTCGCCTCGAAGTCGTAGAAGTCGTGGGCCGTGACCGGCGGGATCTCCGCCGGCACGCTCGCCCGCGGGCCGTCCTCGAACTCCAGCACGCCGCACTCGATCTCGCGCCCGCGCAGCAGCGCCTCGACGACGATCTTCGGGTCGTGGCGCCGGGCCTCCTCGACGGCGGCGTCGATGTCCGCCAGGTCGTCGACCTTGCTGATGCCCATGGAGGAACCCGCACGGGCCGGCTTCACGAAGATCGGCAGGCCGTGCTCGGCCGCGAACTCCACGATCTTCCTACGCGCCACCGCGCCCCGGTCACCGTCGGGGCCCAGCTCCCACTCGCGGGCCCGGATGACCTCGTAGGGCCCGACCGGCAACCCGAAGGAGTGGAAGACGCGCTTCATGTACTCCTTGTCCATGCCGACGGCGGAGGCGAGCACGCCGCCGCCCACGTACGGCACGCCGGACAGCTCCAGCAGGCCCTGCAGGGTGCCGTCCTCGCCGTAGGGGCCGTGCAGCACGGGGAAGACGACGTCCACGTCGCCCAGTGCCTTGGGGACGGAGCCGGGCTCGCTGTAGACCACCTCGCGGCTGCCGGGGTCGAGCGGCAACAACACGCCGCCGTCCGGGGTTTCCGAGAGCTGGTCGACGCTGGGCAGCGTGCTGCCGCTGATGGCCATCCGCTCGGGCGCGTCGGCGGTCAGCGCCCAGCGCCCCTGCGCGGTGATGCCGATCGGCAGCACCTCGTACTTCGTACGGTCGATGGCCGCCAGCACGGCTCCGGCGGTCACCACGGAGATGGCGTGCTCGGAGCTACGGCCGCCGAACACGACGGCGACGCGCGGCTTCCGGCCGTCGGTTCCGGGGCCGGAAGCGGGCACGGGGCTTGGGGATGTGGACTCGCTGCTCATCGGATGGAGATTACCTTGCGGGCTGCCCGAGGTCAGGTCTCACCAGCCGGTGTCCGCCGTGCGCCCCGACGGGCCCGCCGCGCGGGGCGACCCGCCGCCAGACCGGGCGCCACCCGGACCACGCGTCCGCGCCGTCCCAACCACTGCCGCCCCAGGGCCCCGTACGCCGTGCGGACGCCTCGGCACGGCGGCGTCGCGCACGAGCCCGACACGCGCCCCTTCGCGCGCTCCGTGGCGTACGCGACACCTGTGGCGGGTTCCGGCACCGCTCGGCGACAGCTCCCCCGGGTCCGTGGCCGCACGATCAACGGAGCCGCGCGTCCGCACGCACGTCACGGTCGGCCCGTGGCGGGGGCGCGGCTTCTCAGTGGCGTTCGGGCTTCGCGGACCGCGACATCAGCTCCTGGAGCGCGACCAGAGGCGGCTTCCCGCCGTGGACGATGCCCACCACCGTCTCCGTGATCGGCATGTCCACCTGGTGCCGCTGCGCCAGGTCGAGTACGGACTCGCAGGACTTGACGCCCTCCGCCGTCTGCTTGGTCACCGCGATGGTCTCGTCCAGTGTCATGCCCCGTCCGAGGTTGGCACCGAAGGTGTGGTTGCGGGAGAGCGGTGACGAGCAGGTGGCCACCAGGTCGCCCATGCCCGCGAGCCCCGCGAAGGTGTGCGCGTCGGCACCCATCACGAGCCCGAGCCGGGTCGTCTCGGCGAGCCCGCGGGTGATCAGCGACGCCTTGGCGTTGTCCCCGAGGCCCATGCCGTCGGCGATGCCCACCGCGAGGGCGATGACGTTCTTGACCGCGCCGCCCAGCTCACAGCCGACGACGTCGGTGTTGGTGTACGGGCGGAAGTACGGCGTGTGGCAGGCCGCCTGCAGCCGCTGTGCCACCGTCTCGTCCCGGCAGGCCGCCACGGCCGCCGCGGGCTGTCGGGCGGCGATCTCCTTGGCCAGGTTGGGCCCGGTCAGCACCGCGACCCGCTCCGGGCCGACGCCGGCGACCTCCTCGATGACCTCGCTCATCCGCTTGGCGGTGCCGAGTTCGACGCCCTTCATCAGGCTGACCAGCACGGCGTCGGACGGCAGCGACGGGGCCCACTCCGCGAGGTTGCCGCGCAGCGTCTGCGCCGGCACCGTCAGCACCGCGAACTGCGCGCCCCGGGCGGCCAGCGCCGGGTCGGTGGTGGCCCGCACCGTGTCGGGAAGCGTGGTGCCGGGCAGGTAGTCGGGGTTGACGTGCCCCGTGTTGATGGCCTCCACCGGCTCCGGTCGGCGGGCCCACAGCGTCACCTCGCACCCGGCGTCGGCCAGCACCATCGCGAAGGCCGTGCCCCACGAGCCGGCGCCGTAGACGGCACAGCGCGTCACGTGGCATCTCCCTCGGTCTGGTGGTCCGTACGGTCGGCGGAGCCGAGCCCCTCGGCCGCGCCGCCCTTCGGCTGCTCACGTCGCCCCGCCGGAACGGGCTCCTGTCGCACGTCGGCGAGGAGTTCGGTGACAGCGTCCATGATCGTGTCGGTGGCGGCGCGCAGCACCTCGGCGGTCGGCTCCTGGCCGTAGTACGCGGACAGGTCGACCGGTGGTCCGGCCACGACCTGGAAGGTCTTGCGGGGAAACAACCGCAGGCGCTTTGTCCCGGCGTACGGTGGCAGGACCGCATTGGCGCCCCATTGCGCGACGGGAATGACCGGGGCCTTGGTCAGGAGGGCCACGCGCGCGGCACCGGTCTTGGCGCGCATCGGCCACTGGTCCGGATCGCGGGTGAGGGTGCCCTCGGGATAGAAGGCGACGCATTCGCCCTTGTCGATCGCGTTGACGGCCGCGCGGAACGCGTTGGCGGCGTCCGTGGACTCCCGGTAGACCGGAATCAACTGGAGTCCGTGGAACATCCTGCCGATAACGGGCACCTTGAAGAGGGCGGACTTCGCGAGGAATCGTGGCACGCGTCCGGTGTTGTACTGGAAGTGCGCGTACGCCAGCGGATCGAGATACGAGTTGTGGTTGATGGCCGTGATGAATCCGCCGTGGGCCGGAATGTTCTCCATTCCACGCCAGTCCCGTTTGAACAGAATCACGAGCGGCGGCTTCGCGAGGACCGCGGCAAGGCGGTACCAGAAGCCGATTCTGTGGCGGGGCACTCGGACGTCCTCCTCTTGGAGCCTGCTGACCTGCTGGCTTGCTGCCACCCGGGCAGCCGCACAAGTGTCGCCCCAGGTATCTGGTCTGTCGAGGACACCGTAACCCCGCGGGTCTCAAGCGGCTTCGGCAGCAGGCAAGAATGATGCACGTGCGCAGAGACGAAGCGGGGGAAGCGGGAGTGGGTTGGAGCTTGGTGGTGCCGCTGAAACCGCTGTCCCGCGCGAAGAGCCGGCTGGCGGACGCCGCGTCGGACGCGCTACGCCCCGGGCTCGCCCTCGCATTCGCGCAGGACACCGTGAGCGCCGCGCTGGCGTGTCCCGGAGTGCGGGATGTGGTGGTTGTCACGGACGACCCGCTGGCGGCGGCCGAATTGTCGGCGCTCGGCGCGACCGCCGTACCGGACACGCCCGGCACCGGTCTGAACGCGGCACTGGCACACGGCGCCGCCACGGTGCGCGCGCGACGCCCCGGTGCGGCGGTCGCCGCGCTCAACGCCGATCTGCCGGCACTCCGCCCCGTGGAACTCCACCACGTTCTGACCGTGGCGGCGGATTTCCCCCGGGCTTTTCTCGCGGACGCCACCGGAATCGGCACCACATTGCTGACCGCCGCACCGGAATGGGAACTGAATCCGGCTTTCGGTGGCCCCTCCCGCGCACGCCACCGCGCCACCGGAGCTCACGACATCTCCCTGCGGGACGTGGCCAGCGTCCGCCAGGACGTAGATACGGGGCGCGATCTGCGGGCCGCGCTGGAACTGGGGGTGGGGCCGCACACGGCCGCCCTCCTCGCCACTGACGGCACCCGCCCGGCACACCCCGGCACCCCACCCACCACCTCCCCCACGCCGCACGCCTGACCGGCCGGCCATCGACACCCGCCACAACCGCTACCACCGCCACCAACAGGCACCGCCCAGCCACACAACGCCCGACGAGCCGAAGCACGGAGCACGGAGCACGGAGCCAGCGAACGCACCGCGAGACGGGGCACGGGGCACGGGGCACGCAGAGTCGAACGCGGCGTCGGTCCACGGGGCACGGAGCGGCGGGCGAGTCCGCGCCACCACACGGGGCGCCATGCGCGCGGCGCCCACGAGCAGCACGGGGCGCCCCCGCACGAGGCGCGACGGACGAACCCGCCCGAAGGCGCCGTCCGATCCGGGAGCGAACCCCCGCACGAGGCGCGCCGTACGAGCCGAGGCGTACGGGGCGGGGCGGGCCGCGTCACGCCGTGCTCCGCGCCGGCTACGCTGCTGCGTATGCAGGCGACCGCGTACACGTACGACCCCGACACCCGAGCGGGCAGCGTGCTGCTCGACGACGGCACGCCCCTGGAGTTCGACGCGGCGGCCTTCGACGCCGGCGGGCTACGGCTGTTGCGGCCCGGCCAGCGTGTGCGGATCGATGTCGAGGGTGAGGGCGCCTCCCGTCGTGTGGTTCTGGTGACGCTGCAGACGTTCTAGGCCACCGTTCCGGGCCGCCCGGCGCCCCGTGTGGCGGCGCCACACCGGAACACGGGCCACGGTGCCGCTCGCCCGCGCCAGGCACCCAACCCGCCGCCCCGTTCGCGGCCTCCGGGTGGCCCCGTGCCGGTCGTGCGCCCCGCTCAGGCGCGTCGACGGTGACCGTACAGATCGCGCCACAGCGCCGCCCCGTGCGTCCCGTCGCTCCCGCTCCGACGCGCACCGTTCGGGGCCACCGCGCGCGGCACGCGTCCCGTCCGGCTCCCCGGGTCGTGGAGTGGTCCGGCGTGGCGCGGAGAGGCGCGCCGATCCGGTCGCGAACGCACCGCGGGCCGGGCTCCCCTGGGGGAGCCCGGCCCGGCGAGGTACCGCGCGAGAGGTAACGACCGCCGTGGTTACTTCTTCCTGGCGGTGGTCTTCTTGGCGGTGGTCTTGCGCGCCGTCGTCTTGCGCGCGGGGGCCTTCTTGGCCGTCGCCTTCTTCGCGGGCGCCGTCTTCTTCGCGCTGGCCTTCTTCGCGGTGGCCGTGGTCTTCTTGGCCGGCGTGGCCTTGACCGCGGTGGCCTTCTTCGCGGTGGCCGTGGTCTTCTTGGCGGTGGCCTTCTTCGCCGTGGCCGCCTTCTTCGCGGTGGCCGTGACCTTCTTCGCCGGCGTCGCCTTCTTGGCGGTGGCCGTGACCTTCTTCGCCGTCGCCGCCTTCTTGGCGGTGGCCTTCTTGGCCGCGGCCTTGGCGGTCGTACGCGTGGAAGAACCGCCCGAGAGGCTGCCCTTGGGGGCCTTCTTGACGGCCACGTCGTTCTTCGGGAGCTTCTTCGAGCCGCTCACCAGGTCCTTGAAGCCCTGCCCCGCGCGGAATCGCGGCACCGAGGTCTTCTTGACCCGGACCCGCTCACCGGTCTGCGGGTTACGGGCGTACCGCGCGGGGCGGTCAACCTTCTCGAACGAGCCGAATCCGGTGACCGAAACACGGTCACCGCCGACGACCGCACGGACGATGGCATCCAGTACCGCGTCCACCGCGTCCGCGGCGTTCTGACGGCCGCCGAGCTTGTCGGCAATGGCTTCCACGAGCTGCGCCTTGTTCACGTCTTCCCCTTCGGAGACATTGCTGGAACGAATCTGTTCAAGCTTTTTCGCACGTTAGGCAGATATATACCGCAAATCAAACACGAAACGGGCTAATCACCCTTGTGCCGCAACGAACTCGACCGTCACGGAGTTCCGTCGCTGTCGAGATCCTGGGGGAAACGGCCCTCGTCGAGGTCGTTCATCAACCGGTCTAGACGCCGCGCCGCGTCCGCCAGATCGTGCTTCGCCGCCGCCGTGATGACCAGCAGCTTCCGGGACAGCGCCATCCGTACGCCCTCCGGGACTTGCAGTGCGCGCACCCTTGCGTGCGCTTCCTTCAGTTGGACCGCGACAATCCCGTAAAGCTGGAGTTGGGTGTCGCGTTCCATACGTTGATTGTGCCATCTACGGCGAGTTGTCGCCTCACGGGGCCCCAACACACCGATGCGCCGCCGGTCCGGAGACCGACGACGCATCGTGCCAAACGTGCCCCGTACAAGGAGCGGCGGGGGGCCTTAGACCTGCACTGTATGGGGTTTGAAGGCCGGCCGAGCAGCCTCGTACGCAGCGATTTCCGCCTCTTGGCGCAGGGTCAGACTGATGTCGTCCAGCCCCTCCAGCAGCCGCCAACGAGCGTTCTCGTCAAGCTCAAAATCAGCCGTTACGTTGCCGGCGCGGACCTGGCGCTCGACCAGGTCTACGGATACGGCGATGTCGGGGTCGGCCTCCGTCAGCTCCCACAGCCGCTCCACCGTCTCCTGCGGCAAGACCACCGTCAGCAGCCCGTTCTTGAGCGAGTTCCCCCGGAAGATGTCGGCGAACCGTGAGGAGATGACCGCCTTGAAGCCGTAGTTCTGCAGGGCCCAGACGGCGTGCTCGCGGGAGGAGCCGGTGCCGAAGTCCGGGCCGGCCAGGAGCACCGTCGCCCCGACGCGCTCGGGCCGGTTCAGCACGAAGGCGGGGTCCTTGCGCCACGCCTCGAAGAGTCCGTCCTCGAAGCCGTCCCGGGTCACCTTCTTCAGCCAGTGCGCGGGGATGATCTGGTCGGTGTCGACGTTGCCCCGCCGCAGCGGAACGGCGCGGCCGGTGTGCGTGGTGAATGCTTCCATGACGGATCAGACCCCTACGGGAGCGGTTGACGGAGCGAGGTCGGCGGGCGAGGCCAGGTGTCCGCGCACCGCCGTGGCGGCGGCGACCTGGGGCGAGACCAGGTGCGTGCGGCCACCCTTGCCCTGACGCCCCTCGAAGTTGCGGTTGGAGGTGGAGGCGGACCGCTCGCCGGGAGCCAGCTGGTCGGGGTTCATCCCCAGACACATCGAGCAGCCGGCGTGTCGCCACTCGGCCCCGGCCGCGGTGAACACCTTGTCCAGCCCCTCCTGGACCGCCTGCAGAGCCACGCGTACGGACCCCGGCACCACCAGCATCCGCACGCCGCCGGCGACCTGGCGCCCCTCCAGCACGGCGGCGGCCGAGCGCAGGTCCTCGATCCGGCCGTTGGTGCACGAGCCCACGAAGACGGTGTCCACCCGGATGTCCCGCAGCTCCTGACCAGCCGTCAACCCCATGTACTCCAGGGCCTTTTCCGCCGCCAGCCGCTCGCTGGCGTCCGCGTACGAGGCGGGGTCGGGCACGGACGCCGACAACGGGGCACCCTGCCCCGGATTCGTGCCCCAGGTGACGAACGGGGCCAGCGACGCGGCGTCGATGACCACCTCGTGATCGAAGACGGCGTCCTCGTCGGTGCGCAGCGTGCGCCAGTACGCCACCGCCTCGTCCCACCGCTCGCCACGGGGCGCGTGGTCGCGGCCCTTGAGGTAGGCGAAGGTGGTCTCGTCCGGGGCGATCATCCCGGCGCGCGCGCCGGCCTCGATGGACATGTTGCACACGGTCATCCGCGCCTCCATCGACAGCTTCTCGATGGCCTCGCCGCGGTACTCGATCACATAGCCCTGGCCACCGCCGGTACCGATCTTCGCGATGACCGCGAGGATCAGGTCCTTGGCGCTCACGTCCGCGGGCAGCTCGCCCTCGACGGTGATGGCCATCGTCTTGAACGGGGCCAGCGGCAGCGTCTGGGTGGCCAGCACGTGCTCCACCTGGGAGGTGCCGATCCCGAAGGCCAGGGCCCCGAAGGCGCCGTGCGTGGAGGTGTGACTGTCCCCACAGACCACCGTGGTGCCCGGCTGGGTCAGCCCCAACTGCGGCCCCACGACGTGGACGACGCCCTGCTCGACGTCGCCCAGCGGGTGCAGGCGTACGTCGAACTCCGCGCAGTTCCTGCGCAGCGTCTCCAGCTGGGTACGCGAGACCGGGTCCGCGATCGGCTTGTCGATGTCGAGGGTGGGGGTGTTGTGGTCCTCGGTCGCGATGGTGAGATCGGTCCGCCGCACCCGCCGGCCCGCCTTGCGGAGCCCGTCGAACGCCTGCGGACTGGTCACCTCGTGCAGCAGGTGCAGATCGATGAAGAGCAAGTCGGGCTCGCCCTCGGCGCGCCGGACGACGTGATCGTCCCAGACCTTCTCCGCCAGTGTCCGTCCCATCGCTGTCCCTCCGGTCGGCGTCGCTGCCGACCCAACTCGTGTGTTCGCGGGAGCGCCGCCGTGAGTGCCCGACGCCACCTCCAGCCTGGCGGCTGTCGTGGAAATATGAACTTGCGTTTCATACTGTGAGACGCGAGTATCGTTTCATGGACAACTCTAGTGGCGTCGGCGTACTCGACAAGGCTGCTCTGGTGCTGAGCGCGCTGGAGGCCGGACCGGCCACCCTGGCCAGTCTGGTCACGACGACGGGACTCGCGCGCCCCACGGCGCACCGCCTCGCGGTGGCCCTCGAACACCACCGGCTGGTGGCACGTGACATGCAGGGCCGGTTCATCCTCGGCCCCCGGCTCGCCGAACTCGCGGCGGCGGCGGGCGAGGACCGACTGCTGGCCACCGCCGGCCCGGTCCTGACCCATCTGCGCGACGTGACGGGCGAGAGCGCGCAGCTCTACCGCCGCCAGGGCGACATGCGCATCTGCGTCGCCGCCGCGGAGCGACTGTCCGGCCTGCGGGACACGGTGCCGGTCGGTTCGACGCTGCCGATGAAGGCCGGTTCGGCCGCGCAGATCCTGATGGCCTGGGAGGAGCCGGAGCGGCTGCACCGCGGGCTCCAGGGCGCCCGTTTCACGGCGACGGCGCTGTCGGGCGTACGCCGCCGGGGCTGGGCCCAGTCCATCGGCGAGCGGGAGCCGGGAGTAGCCTCCGTCTCCGCTCCCGTACGGGGCCCGTCCAACCGCGTCGTGGCGGCGGTGTCCGTCTCGGGACCGATCGAGCGCCTGACCCGGCACCCGGGCCGGATGCACGCCCAGGCGGTCATAGACGCGGCCGTACGGCTCTCCGAGGCGCTGCGCCGCACGGGCTGAGGTGAGCTTCCGACCGGGCCGGGCCCCACACCGCCCTCGCCATGCCACCGGCGCGCCGCTCCGCACCCGACGCGGTCCGGCGCCGCGCGACAGCGCCGCCCCGTGCCCCGTGCCCCGTGCCCCGTGCCCCGTGCCCCGTGCCCCGTGCCCCGTGCCCCGTGCCCCGTGCCCCGTGCCCCGACGGAGGATGCCGCCTCGACGCGCCCCCCGCGACGGGGAGCGCGCGGCCGGGCCCGAGCGGAGGTGGTCCGCCGAATCCAAGCGGGCGTGGTGCGGAGAGAGTTGGCTCGCGACCCCCTGGCGCCGGCCCGACCATGGGAGCGGGCGGCTGTCGCCACTGACCGTGGGGGAAGTCCCGGGGTGGGCTGGCCCCGTTCGATGGGGGTCGCCGCACGGCGCGGAACGGGGCGCGGCGGAGGCTCAGCGTCGAGGCGAGGCCGCGTAACGGAAAAAGCCCCCCGCGCGAGGCGAGAGGCTGATTTTCCTTGTTGTACCCCCGACCGGATTCGAACCGGCGCTACCGCCTTGAGAGGGCGGCGTGCTAGGCCGCTACACAACGGGGGCCTGAGTACTGCGCTGGGCTACCAGGACTCGAACCTAGACTAAATGAACCAGAATCACTCGTGCTGCCAATTACACCATAGCCCATGGTATAGACCAGTACCCCCGACCGGATTCGAACCGGCGCTACCGCCTTGAGAGGGCGGCGTGCTAGGCCGCTACACAACGGGGGCCCTAGCGATCCATTCATCATCGCCTCCGGGATTTCTCCGGATGGTGACGGGGTCAGGATCAGTACCCCCGACCGGATTCGAACCGGCGCTACTGCCTTGAGAGGGCAGCGTGCTAGGCCGCTACACAACGGGGGCTTGTCACTGCATATTCAAGAGACCGAGAAGGTCTCTTGCTGGGCTACCAGGACTCGAACCTAGACTAACTGAACCAGAATCAGTCGTGCTGCCAATTACACCATAGCCCACCAAAACTCAAACCCCCTACTGGGGATCTTTGTTTGGATCTGCGCTTTCGCTGGGGCTTTGTGGTCCCCCGCGAGCGGCGCAGGAAGAACATTACCCGACAGGGGGCGGCGCACCAAAACCGATACCGCCCGTGCGAGCGGCCCCACCACCGCTCCGCGCGCGCTCACGCCCCGTGCGAGGCCCGGCCGCCACCGGCTCGACCGAACCCCGCCAGACCGGCCCACGCGCCGCCCACAGGCCCCGACCGTGTCGCGACACCGCCACCGCGCGCCGTCGCTCACGGGGCCGCGGCACGCACCACGGGGCCCACGGGAGGGGTGGCGGTGCGGACGCGGGCGTGGCACGGCGTGGCGACGGGGCCGTTACGGGGCGGTGGCCAGCGGCCGTACAGAACGGCTGGCGCCGGGCCCTGTCCGGGCCAGCGCCAGCCGTCGCGCCCCGAGGGGCCCCGTCGGGTCGCTACAGCGCGGCCCGCAGCCGGCGCAGCGTCTCCTCGCGGCCGAGCAGCTCCATCGACTCGAAGAGCGGCGGCGAGACCCGCCGGCCGGTGACCGCGACGCGCAGCGGCGTGAACGCGAACTTGGGCTTGATGCCGAGGCCGTCCACCAGCGCCTCGCGCAGCGTGGCCTGGATGGGCTCGGGCGTGAAGTCCGCCAGCTCCTCCAGCGCCTTGACGCTGGCCTCCAGGACCGGCTTGGCGTCCTCGGTGAGCACCTTGGCCGCGTCGGCCTCGTCCACCCGGAAGTGCTCCGGCTTCACGAACAGGAAGCCGAGCATGCCGACCGCCTCGCCGAGGACGACCATGCGCTCCTGCGTGAGCGGGGCGGCCTTGGCGAGCAGGGCCAGCTCGGCCTCGCTGGGGCCCCGTCCCGGGAAGAGGAAGGGCACCAGGCGGCGTACGAACTCCTCGGGTGCCAGGGCGCGCAGGTGGGTGGCGTTGATGGCCTCGCACTTCTTGAGGTCGAAGCGCGCCGGGTTGGCGTTCACATCGCCCAGGTCGAAGGCGGCGACCATCTCCTCGACGGAGAAGATGTCCCGGTCCTCGGCGAGCGACCAGCCCAGCAGGGACAGGTAGTTGAGCAGCCCCTCGGGGAGGAAGCCGCGCTCGCGGTAGAGGTTGAGGGACGCCTGCGGGTCGCGCTTGGACAGCTTCTTGTTGCCCTCGCCCATGACGTACGGGAGGTGTCCGAAGGCCGGCACGGTGCCGTTGCCCACGCCGATCTCGGCGAGCGCTCCGTACAGGGCGACCTGGCGCGGCGTGGAGGAGAGCAGGTCCTCGCCGCGGAGGACGTGCGTGATCTCCATCAGCGCGTCGTCGACGGGGTTGACCAGGGTGTAGAGCGGGGCCCCGTTGGCGCGCACGATGCCGAAGTCCGGCACGTTCTCGGGCGTGAAGGTCAGCTCGCCGCGCACCAGGTCGGTGAAGGTGATCGGGGTGTCGGGCATCCGGAAACGGACGATCGAGGTACGCCCCTCGGCGCGGTAGGCGGCGATCTGCTCCACCGACAGGTCGCGGCACTTCCCGTCGTACCCGGACGGCTTGCCCGCCTTGCGGGCGGCGTCACGGCGGGCGTCGAGCTCCTCGGTGGTGCAGAAGCACTCGTACGCGCGGCCGGCTTCCTGGAGCTTGCGGGCGACGTCGGCGTAGATGTCCATCCGCTGCGACTGTCGGTAGGGGGCGTGCGGGCCGCCGACCTCGGGGCCCTCGTCCCAGTCGAAGCCGAGCCAGCGCATCGCGTCGAGGAGTTGCTCGTAGCTCTCCTCGGAGTCGCGGGCCGCGTCGGTGTCCTCGATGCGGAAGACGAGGGTGCCGCCGTGATGGCGAGCGAACGCCCAGTTGAACAGGGCGGTGCGGACCAGGCCCACGTGGGGGTTGCCGGTCGGCGAGGGACAGAAACGGACGCGTACGGGAGATGCGCTAGCCACGCTTGATCACCTTGTTGGTGAGAGTGCCGATGCCTTCGATGGTGACGGCGACCTCGTCGCCGACGTTGAGCGGGCCGACCCCAGCCGGGGTGCCGGTGAGGATGACGTCGCCGGGAAGCAGCGTCATGGCCTCGGTGATGTGCACGATCAGGTCCTCGACCGAACGGACCATCTCGCTGGTGCGGCCCAGTTGTCGCTGCTCGCCGCCCACGGTGCACATGATCGCGAGGTCGCCGGGGTCGACGTCGGTCTCCACCCACGGCCCCAGCGGGCACGAGGTGTCGAATCCCTTGGCCCGCGCCCACTGCTGCTCGCGGCGCTGTACGTCACGCGCGGTGACGTCGTTGGCGCAGGTGTAGCCGAGGATGACGTCCCTGGCCCGCTCGCGTGGGACCTCCCGGCACATCCGGCCGATCACCACGGCCAGCTCGGCCTCGTAGTGCACCTCCTGCGAGAAGGAGGGGTAGGCGATGGCGTCGCCGGGGCCGACCACGGAGGTGGAGGGCTTGAAGAAGGCGACCGGGACGTCGGGGACCTCGTTGCCGAGCTCTCTGGCGTGCTCCGCGTAGTTGCGGCCGATGCCCACGACCTTGTTGGGCAGCACCGGGGGCAGCAGGCGCACCTTGTCCAAGGGAACCTTCTGGCCCGAGCGCTCGAATTCGGCGAAGGGGTGCCCCTTGATGATGTCGAGGACGAGGCCGCCGTCAGCGGCGGCGTCCCCCTCCACGACTCCGAACGCGACGTTGCCGTCGATGGAGAATCTGGCGATGCGCACGGGAAGTGCTGCCCTTCACTACTGGTCACCGGCTGGGGTCTGACCGCTTCAGGCTATCGCTCCGGTTTCGGCACCGCCGCGCTCCCGGCACGCCACCCCTCGGCGGCTCCCCGGCCGCCCCCTCCCCCGGCCCCGCCGTTCCCCCGACACCGGACGGGACTTGGCCAGCCACGCCAGGCGCCAGGAGACGCGACGGAGCACCACACGGCGCGCGCGAGCACGATGGCGGAACGTAGCGGACCAGTGGCGGAGCGGGACCACACCGCCCCGTCCCACCCCGGGCACCCCCGCCGCCGGGGGGCGAAGACTACGAAACGGGAGCGCGGGGTAGGGCGCGCCACCGCGAGACGGGGCACGGGGCACGGGGCACGGGGCACGGGGCACGGGGCACGGGGCACGGGGCGGCGGCGGGTTCGGGGCGCGAGGTGGCGCGCGAGTGCACCCCATGACGGCCCACGCGGCATCGCGGAGCTCGGCACCGCGCGGACACGGAGGGCAGCCCCCCGCACCGGGGCACGGGGCGCCACGGGGCGGGAGCATCCCTCGCAACGGGGGGGCGGAGCACGCGTACGGGGCAAGCCCCCGCAGCGCGATGCGAGAGGCCGAGGCACGGGGCACGGGGCGCGTCGCTTCGGCCCGGAGCACGCGGACGCGGGGGCGGGAGCCGGTCCGGGACACGGAGCGCGACGCGTGGGGGCCGTCGCAGCGCCCCACCGCATCCCCGCGGCGCCGCGCACGGAAACACGAGAGGTGGGCGCGAGACGCGGGAACGACAGAGCACGGAGCGCAGGCGCGGAACTCGGGCGCGGAACACGCTGCCTCGGCATGGAGCCGCCGGAGGTCGGTTGGCCCGTGTCATGGGCGTGGGTGTCGGCTCCGGGACAGCTTGCCGTCGTACCGGGGGCGTACGCCGTGTCGACGGGCCGGGAGACGCGGCGGGCAGCGGGGGCGCGTCGCCTCGGGTCCACGCGGCGGGGTGTGGGGCTGGCGCCAAGAGGCGTACGTCGCGGCCTTGGGCAGCAGGGGCCGCCGTCGCGGTCGGGGGTGGTCGGGCCAAGCGGCCCGGGGTGGGCGCGCCAGCCGGGGCGGACTGGGTGCGGGGGCCGACCGGGTGGACACGGCGCCGGCCGCGCGGCCAGGCGCCAGGCGGGCGCGGGGGCAAAGAGGCCGGGCGGGCGCGGGGCCAGGCGCCAGACGGGTGGGCGCGGGCCGCGTACGGGGGTGTGAGTGGGGGGTGCGGCGAGGGAGAGAGGCTCTGGGACGCGCGGGGCCTGCGACCGTGCGCTGGGGGGCGCATCGAGTTGGGGCGGACGGGGGCGGCGGGCTCCAAGTGGGCCGTGGGGCGCCGCCCACCAGGGAGGTGGCCGCTACTCGGGGGCTTCGGTCAGAATCGTGCGACGGGGGTTGGCCGTCTGAGTGGGCAGTTCAACGCGCTGGGCCGGCTGCTCTTCGGCGGGCACGGCCTGGAGTTCTTCGGCATCCTTGAGGTGGGCGAGGGTGGTGCGCCGCGGGTTGGCTATGTTGCGGAACAGCATCGTCGTCTTCACTGGATCTGCCTCGTCTTGTCGTTGTCGCGGACGGTGTAAAGCGTCAGGCTAAACGCGCGCTTCCCCTGAAATCCGCGAGCCCAGTCACGCCCAGCATGTGAGTTCTCTCACGAAGAGGCGGACAAATGCCGCATCATGCGCACCTATCACCTTGGGCGGAATCCGGCATTCCTAGCTCAAGCCGACTTTCCGCTCTTGATCATCGCGACCCGGACACACGCCACTCCTGAGCGGAACGTGCATAAAAGTCCGTTATCACGGCCATTGTTTTCCACATGCGGTCACTTTATTGCCACGTACCGTCACCGCATCCACACCGTGACCCACGGCTCTTGTTGGAGCATCCGGCACTGTGCTGGAATTCCACGGACCGCCGACAGGATTCACCTGGCGCGCAGCGGGGCGCAGACGGGGCGCCGAGCGGCGGCGGCCTCGCTCCCCACAGGGAAAGGGTCAAGCGCGCCGGTCACTCACGACTCGACACCGTTTCGCCGTACGCACGGCGGGACGCCTGGTCCAGAGGTTGCGACGCTAGTGCAGGGACGTTTCAAGAAGGATGGCAACGCCGCGGCGGACTCCGAGCCGCGCGGTGGTACCGACCGCGGTGCGGAGGTCAGTACGCGGTCGACCGCGCCCAGCGGGGAAGAGTCATCCGGCGAGCGGCCGAAGGCGAAGGGGCCCACCGGGCCCGGTCCGCGAATAGCCCTGCGTAACTGGAAGATCAGCACCCGGCTCGTGTCGCTGCTCGCCCTTCCCGTCGTGGCCGCCACCACACTGGGCGGCCTGCGTATCCACAACTCGCTGGACAACATCGAGCAGCTCGACCAGATGAAGCTGCTCACCGAGATGACGCAGCAGGCGACCGAGCTGGCCAACGCGCTCCAGGAGGAGCGCGACCAGTCGGCCGGCCCGCTGGCCGGTGTCGGCGACGACCAGGACGACCAGGTGGTCGCCCCCCGCGAGGCGACCGACCAGGCGCTCGTCGCGTTCGCCGACGCCACGGACAACCTCGACCCCGTCGACCCGGCGATCACCGGTGTGCAGTCCACGGTGATCGACATCAAGAAGCAGCTGCTCAAGGTCGTCGAGATCCGTAAGCAGGCGTACAAGGACCGCGACTACACCTCGCAGACGATCCTCGGGTACAACGAGCTGATCACCTCGCTGCTCTCGCTCTCCCAGGACATGGCGCAGGCGACCAGCAACCGCGCGATGATCAACAAGACGCGGGCGCTGGCCACGTTCTCGTCGGCCAAGGAGTACGCGTCCATTCAGCGTGCCTCGGTCAGCGCGGCCCTGGCGCACCCGGACAAGCCCCGCCTCTCGGCGATCGACAGCCGGTACACCTCCACGGCGCTGGAGAAGGAAGACCAGGCGCTGCGCCGGTTCCTGGAGATCCGCAGCGGCGACAGCACCGAGCTGCTCGACCCCCTCACCGGTGGCAACAGCGACATCAACGCGGCCAACAAGTACGCGCAGCGGATGGTACGCAACCCGGAGAGCCTGGCGTCCGCCAAGCGCACGTACATGGACTGGTACGACCAGGACAGCATCAAGCTCGTCGCGATGTCCAAGATCGAGCAGACGCTGCTGACGGAGATGCAGCAGAAGGCCCGTGAGCTGCGCTCCGAGGCCAAGCAGGACGCCATCATCAACGGTGCGCTGATCCTCCTCGTGCTCGGCATCTCGCTGGTCGGCGCGTTCGTCGTCTCCCGCTCCATGGTGCGCTCGCTGCGCCGCCTCCAGGACACCGCGCAGGACGTCGCCCAGCAGCGGCTGCCCGAGCTCGTCAAGGAGCTGTCCGAGCACGACCCGCAGGACGTGGACACCTCCGTCGAGTCGGTCGGCGTGCACAGCCGGGACGAGATCGGCAAGGTGGCCGCGGCCTTCGACGACGTGCACCGCGAGGCGGTCCGACTGGCCGCCGAGCAGGCGCTGCTGCGCGGCAACGTCAACGCGATGTTCACCAACCTCTCGCGCCGCAGTCAGGGCCTGATCCAGCGCCAGCTCTCGCTCATCTCCGAACTGGAGTCCCGCGAGGCCGACCCGGACCAGCTCTCCTCGCTGTTCAAGCTGGACCACCTGGCGACGCGTATGCGTCGTAACGGTGAGAACCTGCTGGTCCTCGCCGGCGAGGAGCCGGGGCGCCGGTGGACGCGCCCCGTGCCGCTGGTCGACGTGCTCCGTGCGGCGGCCTCCGAGGTGGAGCAGTACGAGCGGATCGAGCTCAGCTCCGTGCCGGGCACCGAGGTGGCCGGCCGGGTCGTCAACGACCTCGTGCACCTGCTGGCCGAGCTGCTGGAGAACGCGACGTCCTTCTCCTCGCCGCAGACCAAGGTCAAGGTCACCGGGCACGCGCTGCCGGACGGCCGGGTGCTCGTGGAGATCCACGACACCGGCATCGGGCTCTCCCCCGAGGACCTGGCCGCGATCAACGAACGGCTGGCCAGCCCGCCCACCGTGGACGTCTCGGTCTCGCGCCGCATGGGTCTGTTCGTGGTCGGCCGGCTGTCGCTGCGCCACGGCATCCGCATCCAGCTGCGGCCCTCGGACTCGGGCGGCACGACCGCGCTGGTCATGCTCCCGGTCGACGTGGCCCAGGGCAACGGCAAGAAGCCCGCCGCGAACCCCGGCGGCGCACCCGGCGCCCCGGGTGCGCCCGCCACCCCCGCCACGGGCACTCCCGCGCTCGGCAAGCCGGGCGGCAACGGGGCGAGTGGCCCGGCGGGCAGCGGCACGCGCCGTCAGGTGCCCGGCGCGGGCCCGCGCGCGGAGCTCGCCGGCGGCGGCGCGAGCCCGCGCAGCAAGCCGGCGCCGACCGGCCCCGTGCCCCCGACGGGCACCGGCGGTCAGCCGACGCGCGGCGCCACCCGCAGCGGCCTGCCGACGCGCCCCGTGGGTGCCTCGGTGCACGGCAACGGGGCGGGCGGCGCCCACCCGGGCGGCGGTGACTTCTTCGGCGGCGGTGGCAGCGGCAACCGGGCCAGCGGCGGCGGAAACGTCCCCGCGACCACCGGCGACTTCTTCGGCGGCAGCCGGGCCGGCGCCCGCAGCGCGGCCGACCAGGACCAGCGGCCCGACGCGGGCCGCCCCGCCCTGCCCACGCGCGATGGCCAGGACACGCGGGACGGCGGCCCCACCGTCGCCCCGCCGACCGGTGCCCCCGCGAACGCGGGCCGCGCCGGTGGGTCCGGCCAGCGCCCGCAGCTCGCCCAGCGCGGCCCGGCGCCCGAACTGCCCGGCACCCCCGGCCCCGTGCCGTCCCCCGCCGCCTCCGACGGGCCGGCTCCGGACGGTGAGCCGCAGTCCCCGGGTGCCAACTGGGGCGCCCGGCGTGCCGCCGCGGCGGACGACTGGCCCACCGACCGCGACGCGCCGCGCGGTCACGAGGAGATCGACACCACGCCGCCCTTCCCACGGGGCGCCGCCGGCGGCCCCGGGGACACCGGCGAGTTCGCCGTCCCCACCGCTCCGCACGACGCGCTCGGGGCCGGCGACACGGGGACGTACACACGGCCCGGTGGCGCGGACGCCGGCTACGGTCGCCCCGACGTCGCCGACACCGGCGCGTACGCGCGGCCCGGCGGCCCGGGCGACACGGGCGAGTACGCGCTGCCGACGCGGCGCCCCGCCGACACCGGCCAGTTCGCCCTGCCCGCCGGCCCGGGCGACACCGGGGAGTACGCGCGTCCGGACGACACCGGTGGGTACGCGCGGCCGGAGACCCCTGACGCCTACCCCGACGCGTACGCCCAGGGCACCTCCGAGGACACCGGCGGCTACCCGCGGCCGGAGGACACCGGCGCCTATCAGCGGCCCACCGACACGGGGCAGTTCGCGCGGCCCGACGGCCCCGCGGACACCGGCGAGTACCCCCGTCCGACCAACGGGACGGGCGGGTACGGCGACACCGGCGAGTACGCGCGCCCCACCGACACCGGCGGCTACCCCCAGCCGGCCTACGACCTGGGCGCCGCCACCGGCGAGTACGCGCGGCCGGGCGACACGGGCGAGTACCCGCGCCCGGAGCTCGCGGCGGGCGAGTCCGGCGACACCACCCAGTTCCAGCGGCCGGACTTCAACGGCCCGCCGCCCGGACGGGGCGGGGCCTACCTGCCGCAGGGCGGTCCCGGAGTGGGGCTGGGAGCGGGCGCCGTCGATCCGGAGCCGAGCCCCGCGCCCGAGGACGACCACCTCACCGGCGAACTGCCGCTCCCGCAGGGCTTCGACAACGGCGGCACCCCGATCTTCGACACGATCGAGTCGCGCTGGTTCCAGAGCCCGCAGGGCCCCGTGCCGGCCGGCGAGCCCGCGCCGGACGAGGGCGCCGCGTACCGCGCGCCCGAGCCCGCCGCGCCGCCGCTGCCGCGCCGCGAGCCGAGCCAGCGGGCCGGAGCGGCGGAGGCCACGGACACCCGGGCCGACGGCAATTCGGCGGCCTGGCGCTCCTCCCCCAACGACGAGCGCTGGCGGCGGGCCGAGCAGGTTCGCGAGCCGGCCGCGGGCGGGGTGACCTCCTCCGGTCTGCCCCGTCGGGTGCCGCGCGCCAACCTCGTGGACGGCACCGCCGAGGAGCAGCCCAGCCAGCGGCGCGGCGGTCCCCAGGTCTCCCGCGCGCCCGACGACGTGCGCGGGCGGCTGACCAATCTTCGTCGTGGCATTCAGCAGGGCCGTCAGGCCGGAACGGATGGTCGGCCATGAGTCTCGCGGTCGCGGTCCCCTTCACCAGCAGGAGCGTTAGTTGAGTCCGATGAGCCAGGCGGCGCAGAATCTGAACTGGTTGATCACCAACTTCGTGGACAACACCCCGGGGGTGTCCCACACGGTGGTGGTCTCCGCCGACGGTCTTCTTCTGGCGATGTCGGAGGGGTTCCCGCGCGATCGTGCCGATCAACTGGCGGCGGTCGCCTCGGGACTGACATCGCTGACGTCGGGGGCCTCGCGCATTTTCGAGGGCGGCTCCGTCAACCAGACGGTGGTCGAGATGGAGCGCGGTTTCCTCTTCATCATGTCGATTTCCGACGGCTCGTCACTCGCCGTGCTCTCCCACCCCGAGTGCGACATTGGTCTCGTTGGTTATGAGATGGCGCTTCTCGTCGATCGTACGGGTAATGTCCTGACCCCTGACCTGCGCGCGGAGTTGCAGGGAAGTCTGCTCAACTGACCCCCGTCCACCGTCCGTCCTCAAGCTTGACTGCCAGGCCCCCCACCGGCACCGACCGACGGCACCACTACCAGCTTGCTGTCCCGACCGGAGGAACCATGAATCCGCCCGCAGCCTCGACCGGCCCGTACGGCGCCTCTCATCACGCGTCGTACGGGGTTGAGGGCGACCAGCCGCTGGTGCGCCCGTACGCGATGACCGGGGGCCGTACCCGGCCGCGCTACCAGCTCGCCATCGAGGCGCTGGTGAGCACCACGGCGGACCCCGCCCACCTGCAGGGGCTGCTCCCCGAGCACCAGCGGATCTGCCACCTGTGCCGTGAGGTGAAGTCGGTCGCCGAGGTCTCCGCGCTGCTGGCGATACCCCTCGGTGTGGCCCGTATTCTCGTCGCCGACCTGGCCGAGGCCGGCATGGTGGCGATCCACCAGCCCGGCAGCTCGGAGGCGGGCGGCACGCCTGACGTGACACTGCTCGAAAGGGTGCTCAGTGGACTCCGCAAGCTCTAGCGGCGCGGCCCGCTCCACCACCTCCGCGAAGATCGTGGTGGCGGGCGGCTTCGGCGTGGGCAAGACCACGTTCGTCGGTGCGGTCTCGGAGATCAGTCCGCTGCGTACCGAGGCCGTGATGACCTCCGCGTCGGCGGGGATCGACGACCTGAGCCACGTTCAGGACAAGACCACGACGACCGTGGCGATGGACTTCGGCCGCATCACCCTGGACGACGACCTGATCCTGTACCTGTTCGGCACGCCCGGCCAGGACCGGTTCTGGTTCATGTGGGACGACCTGGTCAAGGGGGCGATCGGCGCGATCGTGCTGGTGGACACGCGCCGACTGGCCGACTGCTTCCCGGCCGTCGACTACTTCGAGAACTCCGGCCTGCCCTTCGTCATCGCCCTCAACGGCTTCAACGGCCACCAGCCGTACTCGCCCGACGAGGTGCGCGAGGCGCTCCAGATCGGTCCGGACACGCCGATCATCGTCACCGACGCCCGGCACCGGAACGAGACCAAGAGCGCGCTGATCACCCTGGTCGAGCACGCTCTGATGGCCCGCCTCAAGTAGCGTGAGTTACCCGGCAGTTGCGATGCGCCGACGTTGTGTCGTTTGCCACGGCTAGCCCGCAAATTCATAACGTTTCGACAGGCAATTACCGCCCAGCGATCACCCTGAGCCATTTCGCGACTCCACCGAGTAAGCGGATCCTCTCAGTTTTGCTGACTCTCGCCCTTAACGCCCGTTTTATCTGCGTGGCCGACAGTGTCCCATCCATAAGCGGCACTGTTTGGAATGCGCATGCCTCACGTGCTGGAATTCGCTGAACTGAGCAGTAGGGGCTCAGCAGAGAACGGCACGACATCCAGTGCCGACGCCGAGAGGTTGTTGGTTAGTGAGGCGAAGCACGACGGCGCCCGCGACGGGGTCGCCCCAGCCACGGACCCCACAGGGTCGGGCACGGGGCAACTTCACGCCGCCCACGCGCACGGGGGCATCGCCCGACGAGGCACCGGAGGCCCCACCACCCCACGGCGGCCCCTGGTCGCCGCGCAACTGGCGGGTCCCGGTCCGGCTGAATGTCATCCTGCTCATCCCGGTCCTGGTGGCACTGGTCTTCGGCGGCCTGCGCGTCGCCTCGTCCGTGGACACCTGGCGCGAGGCACGCGACGCCGAGCGCACCGCCCGTCTGGTGCGCGCCGCCGCGGCGTACGGTCAGGCGCTGATCAACGAGCGGGACGTGTCCACCGTCCCCCTGCTCTCCGGCCGCGAGACCGACGAGATGAAGCAGGCGCGGCGGGAGACCGACGAGGCTGCCAGGGATTTCGACCGGTACGCCGACGACATGCCGGGCGAGGCCGGCCTCGAACGACGCCTCAAGGCGTTCCGCACGGTCGAGCCACGGCTGGGCTCGCTGCGACAGAACGCCTTCACCTCGCAGCTGCCCGGTGTGCAGACCGAAGAGGGTTACGTCACCGTCCAGCACCCGCTGATGGAGTTCGCCAACGAGCTCGGCCTCGGTACCGGCAACATCACCTCCTACGGCCGCACGGTCTACGCCATGTCCCTGGCCAAGGCCGCCGAATCGTTGCAGCGCTCGATCGGCGCGCACCTGCTGACCAAGCCCGGCCCCGGCGACGCGGACCGACAGGCCCAGCTCACCGCCTTCTCCTCGTACGCCTACCTGGAGCGGATCGCGCTGCTCGAGTTCGAGTCCGGCGGGATGGACGAGGACACCGCGCATCTGCGCAAGGCCCTCAGGGAGGCCGAGGCGAGCGGCGCGAAGAAGCTGGCCGACGCGCGGCAGCGGGCCGAGGCCCGTGGGGACACGTACAAGACCCCGCCGTCGATGGACACGATGGCCAAGGCCATCGGTACCGGCGCTTCCCCCTCGGAGCTGCGCCAGCAGGGCATCACCGCCGAGTCCTGGTTCACCCTCTCGACGGCGAAGTTCGACGCCTACCGCGAGGTCGAGGTGAGCCTGGTCGACAAGGCCGTGGACGAGGCCGCGCAGATCTCCTCCGACGCCCGGCGGGACACCTATCTCAACTCCGCGATCGTGCTGCTGGCCCTGCTGGCCGCGTTCATCGTGGCCGGGCTGATGGCCCGCTCGATGAGCCGGAGCATGCGCCGGCTGCGCAACGCCGCCCTGGAGGTGGCCGAGGAGCGGCTGCCGGAGCTGGTCGACCAGCTCTCGCGCGCCGAACCGGGCCACACCGACACCCGGGTCGCGCCGATCCCGATCGCCGGCCGGGACGAGATCGGCGAGGTCGCCCGCGCCTTCGACCAGGTGCACCGGGAGGCGGTGCGGCTGGCCGCCGAGCAGGCGCTGCTGCGCGGCAACGTCAACGCGATCTTCACCAACCTCTCGCGGCGCAACCAGGGCCTCATCGAGCGGCAGCTCACGCTGATCAGCACACTGGAGAACAACGAGGCCGACCCGGACCAGCTGGAGAACCTGTTCCGGATGGACCACCTGGCCACGCGCATGCGCCGCAACGGGGAGAACCTCCTGGTCCTGGCGGGCGAGGAGCCAGGCCGACGGTGGAACCAGCCGGTGCCGCTGGTGGACGTGCTGCGCGCCGCCGCCTCCGAGGTGGAGAGCTACGAGCGGATCGAGCTGGCCGGCGTCCCGGACAGCGAGATCCACGGCACCGCCGTCACGGACCTGGTGCACCTGCTGGCCGAACTGCTGGAGAACGCCAGCACCTTCTCCTCACCGCAGACCAAGGTGCGGGTGACCGCCACCCGGCTGCCCGACGGTCGCGTGATGATCGAGATCCACGACAAGGGCATCGGCCTGACCGCCGAGGACTTCGCGGACATCAACCACAGGCTGGCCCATCCGCCCACCGTGGATGTGGCGGTCTCCCAGCGCATGGGCCTGTTCGTGGTCGGTCGCCTGGCCAATCGGCACGGCATCCGCGTCCAGCTCCGCCCGGCGGGCGAGCAGGCCGGCACCACCTCGCTGGTCATGCTGCCCGAGCCGATCACGCACGGCGGTGGCGGCGACGACGAGCCGTCCCCGGGTGACTTCGCCGTCTCGCCGATCGTCCCCGAGCAGCCCGCGCCCCCGGCGTCGCGGGGACCGGACGTCCCGCACCCGGCCGTCGAGCCGGGCTTCGCGGACCCGGGCGCGCACAACGCCACCTACCCCGACCAGTCCAGCCCGGCGTACGACAACGGCCCGGTGACATACGACAGCGACCCGGCCGCGCCGTACGGGGCCGGGTACGACGGCGCGTACGGAGCGACCCAGCCGGCCCCGTACGGCGCGGAGCGGAGCGGCGACCTCGGCACGGGGCACGCGCACGAGGGCGAATACGCCGCCGGGTACGGCACCGGGTACGCCGCGCCACGGGACGCCGCGTCCGCGCCGGCCGGGCACGCCACCGACGCCCTGGGCGACGGTACGTATCCGGAAGGTGACTACGCGGATCAGTCGACGACCGGACAGCAGCCCTACCCCGCCCACGACGGGCAGGGTCACCAGGGTGAGTGGGGGGCGGCGGACCCGTACCAGCGGCGCCCCGTCGACGGGTACGGAGCCCAAACGGAACCCCTCTCGAGCGCTGCGGAAGACGGCTCGGAGCGCGTAGAGTTCGACCGTCCGGGCCCCTCGCCCAGCGACGTCCACTCGATCACCGAGGCGGGCCTCCCGCGCCGTGACAAGCAGTGGGGGGCTCCGGACGGGGCCGCTTCCGCAGCCGTGGCGGCGGACCACACCGAGCCAACCGAACCAGCACCCGAGGAGCGGGCGGAGCCGGAGCGGCGGCGTACGGACTCCGGCTGGCAGTCGGCGAACGACGAGCGCTGGCACCGTGCCGAGCAGCTCCGCGAGCCGAAGGCGGGCGGAGTGACCCCGTCCGGCCTCCCCCGGCGCGTCCCCAAGGCCAACCTGGTGGAGGGCACCGCCGAGGAGAGCCAGCAGGGCGGACCCCAGATTTCGCGGGCCCCGGAGGACATCCGCGGCAGGTTGAGTAACCTGCGCCGCGGGGTCCAGCAGGGGCGCGACGCTGGCGTCGACAACAGCACGCACCACCAGCATGACCAACAGGGCTTCGGCCCCGGCAGCACCTACGATCAGGAGCGTTAGTGTGAGCCCGATGAGCCAGGCGGCGCAGAACCTGAACTGGTTGATCACCAACTTCGTGGACAACACCCCAGGGGTGTCCCACACGGTGGTGGTCTCCGCCGACGGACTCCTTCTGGCGATGTCCGAAGGGTTCCCCCGTGACCGGGCCGACCAACTGGCGGCCGTAGCCTCCGGTCTGACCTCGCTGACCTCCGGGGCGTCCCGCATCTTCGAGGGCGGCTCCGTCAACCAGACCGTGGTCGAGATGGAGCGCGGCTTCCTCTTCATCATGTCCATCTCCGACGGGTCCTCGCTGGCCGTGCTCGCTCACCCCGAGTGCGACATCGGCCTGGTCGGCTACGAGATGGCTCTCCTCGTCGACCGCGCGGGCGGCGTCCTCACTCCGGACCTCCGCGCGGAACTGCAAGGGAGCCTTCTCAACTAGCAAACGAACAGTGCGTTTCGCGCCACCGCGCCATAGGGTGCGGTGGCGCGACCGGCAGACAGGCGAGTTGGAGGAGGAACCGTGGCAACGCCCCCGAGCGGCTATTCGTACGGCGAAGGGCAGCAGCCTGACCCCCAGGGCCAGGCGCCGCTGAACCGGTTCAACTTCCCCTCCACGCCCAGCCGTCGGGTCCGGCCCACGGCCCAGCACCAGCCCGACGCGGCCGACCAGGCGCACCAGGCCCAGCCCCAGCAGGGCCAGTACCCCGCTCAGCAGCCGAACGGTTCGTGGAACCCCGACCCGCGACAGCGGCAGCCGTACCCCCAGCAGTCGTACGAGCAGCAGCCGTACGAGCAGCCGTCGTACGGACAGCAGCCGTACGGGCAGGACTACGGCCAGCCCTACCAGCAGCCGCGCCGACCGGCGCGGCAGCGTCCCCAGCCGGGCTACGAACCGCCCACGGGGCCGCACCAGCCCCACAGTCCGCGCATCGAGCCGATGCCGCCGCAGCGGTACGAGCCGGAGCCGGCTCCGGCTGGTGGCGCGCACAACCCGCTGGTGCGCCCGTACGCCATGACCGGCGGCCGTACCCGGCCGCGCTACCAGCTCGCCATCGAGGCGTTGGTGAGCACGACCGCCGATCCGTCCCAGCTCCAGGGCCAACTGCCCGAGCACCAGCGGATCTGCCACCTGTGCCGCGAGATCAAGTCGATCGCCGAGATCTCCGCACTCCTCTCCATCCCCCTTGGCGTCTCCCGCATCCTCGTCGCCGACCTGGCCGAGGCGGGGCTCGTCGCCATCCATCAGCCCGGCGGCGACGAGAGCGCCGGCGGTCAGCCTGACGTGACACTGCTCGAAAGGGTGCTCAGTGGACTTCGCAAGCTCTAGCGGTGCAGCTCGCTCCACCACCTCCGCGAAGATCGTGGTGGCGGGCGGCTTCGGCGTGGGCAAGACCACGTTCGTCGGCGCGGTCTCGGAGATCAACCCGCTGCGCACCGAGGCCGTGATGACCTCCGCATCGGCGGGGATCGACGACCTCACGCACGCGCCGGACAAGACCACCACCACGGTGGCCATGGACTTCGGTCGCATCACGCTCGACCAGGACCTGATCCTGTACCTGTTCGGCACGCCCGGTCAGGACCGGTTCTGGTTCATGTGGGACGACCTGGTACGGGGCGCGATCGGCGCCGTCGTCCTGGTGGACACGCGCCGACTGGCCGACTGCTTCCCGGCCGTCGACTACTTCGAGAACTCCGGCCTGCCCTTCGTCATCGCCCTCAACGGCTTCGACGGGCACCAGCCGTACACCCCCGACGAGGTGCGCGAGGCGCTCCAGATCGGGCCCGACGCGCCCATCATCGTCACCGACGCCCGGCACCGGAACGAGGCGAAGAGCGCGCTGATCACCCTGGTCGAGCACGCCCTCATGGCCCGTCTGCGCTAGCGCCTCGCGGCAGCGGCCACCGCGAACCGGGCGCCGGCCCGTCCCGCGCGCCCGTCCGGCGCCCCGTGGCCGCGTGCCGGCGCGCGCGGTGGGCGAGGAGACGGAGAAGCCCCCGTCGCTCCTGGAGCGACGGGGGCTTCTCGTGTGGTGCGGGGTACGCGCCGGCGGGTGTGGGCGCGGTCAGCCCTGCCAGCTGTGCGGCGCCCGGAAGCCGGGCGTGCGCTCCAGTCGGCGCCAGCCCGCGGTGGAGCGGCGGGGCGCGGGGGGCGTCGCGTGGTGCTGGGTGGCGGCGGCGCGGGCGAGCAGGACCGCGGTGACGGCGGCCAGCTCTTCCGCGTCGGCGTGGCCCCGCTCCACGCGGACAACGGTGTTGGTCGGCGCGGGGGCGATGGTGTCGGCTGCGGTGCTCACAGGCTCTTCGTCTCCATTACTGCGGCGTTACTGCGGCGGGTTGCCGTGCTTGCGGGACGGCAGGTCGGCGTGCTTGTTACGCAGCATCGCCAGGGACCGGATCAGCACCTCGCGGGTGTCGGCCGGGTCGATCACATCGTCGACCAGGCCCCGCTCGGCGGCGTAGTACGGGTGCATCAGCTCGGACTTGTACTCCTTGACCATGCGCGCGCGCATGGCCTCGGGGTCGTCCGCGCTGGCGATCTGCTTGCGGAAGATCACGTTGGCCGCGCCCTCGGCGCCCATCACGGCGATCTCGTTGGTCGGCCAGGCGTAGGTGAGGTCGGCGCCGATGGACTGGGAGTCCATGACGATGTAGGCACCGCCGTACGCCTTGCGCAGGATGACCGAGATCCGCGGCACGGTGGCGTTGCAGTAGGCGTAGAGCATCTTGGCGCCGTGCCGGATGATGCCGCCGTGCTCCTGGTCGACGCCGGGCAGGAAGCCGGGCACGTCGAGCAGGGTGATCAGCGGGATGTTGAACGCGTCGCACATCTGGATGAAGCGCGCGGACTTCTCCGACGCCTCGATGTCCAGCACGCCGGCCAGCGACTGCGGCTGGTTGGCGATGATGCCGACGACGGCGCCGTCGAGGCGGGTGAGCGCACAGATGATGTTGGTCGCCCAGCGCTCGTGGACCTCCAGGTAGTCGCCCTCGTCGACGATCTCCTCGATGACCTTGCGCATGTCGTACGGCCGGTTGCCGTCGGCCGGGACCAGGTCGAGGAGCGCCTCGCCGCGCCGGTCGGCGGGGTCGGACGCCTCGGCGACCGGCGGGTTCTCCCGGTTGTTCTGCGGCAGCAGGGAGAGCAGGTAGCGGACCTCCTCCAGGCAGGTCTCCTCGTCGTCGTAGGCGAAGTGACACACGCCCGAGGTCTCCGCGTGCACGTCGGCGCCGCCGAGGCCGTTCTGGGAGACCTTCTCGCCGGTGACCGCCTGCACGACGTCGGGGCCGGTGATGAACATCTGCGAGGTCTCGCGGACCATGAAGACGAAGTCGGTGAGCGCGGGGCTGTACGCGGCGCCGCCGGCGCACGGGCCGAGCATCACGGAGATCTGCGGGATGACGCCGGAGGCGCGGGTGTTGCGCTGGAAGATGCCGCCGTAGCCGGCGAGCGCCGAGACGCCCTCCTGGATGCGGGCGCCGGCGCCGTCGTTGAGCGAGACCAGCGGCGCGCCGGCCGCGATGGCCATGTCCATGATCTTGTGGATCTTGGTGGCGTGGGCCTCGCCGAGGGCGCCGCCGAAGATGCGGAAGTCGTGGGCGTAGACGAAGACCGTGCGGCCGTGGACGGTGCCCCAGCCGGTGATGACGCCGTCGGTGTAGGGCTTCTTCGTCTCCAGACCGAAGCCGACCGCTCGATGTCGCCGCAGGGGCTCAACCTCGTTGAAGGAGCCTTCGTCGAGCAGGAGGTCGATGCGCTCCCGGGCCGTCAGTTTGCCCTTGGCCTTCTGCGCCTCGGTCGCCCGCTCGCTCGGACCTCGTCGAGCTTGCTCGCGAATGGCGTGCAGCTCGGCGACGCGCCCACGGACGTCACTCGCCGCTACGGGCGCACCTTCGAGATTGGTCATGCCAAGACGGTACGTTCCCCGAGGCTGGGAACCTCATGTCGTTTTCCTACAACGTCGTGCTCGTTTTCGTGTCACAGGCGGCAGAACTGGACGGCGCGGTTCCCGCATTATCGAGAAGCTAACCCCCGCTTTCCCCTGTGTATACCCCACAAAGCATAGGGGGCGTCCTGGTGCCACCTCCACAGGACCGCACGCGCCGACCCCGCCTCCGGCCCCGGTGGGGTGGGCGGCGGGGTCGGTGGGCCGGGTGCCGGGTCAGCAGCCGCCGCAGTTGTGGAAGGTCACGTCCCAGTGGTTGCTCTCACGGTAGTAGATGTTGCCGGAGGCCGACTTCCACTTCGAGCCGCCGATGGAGGTGAACGTGCGGGTGACGTAGTTCGTCAGGCAGGAGGAGAGGCTGAAGTCCAGCTTGTAGCCGTTCCAGTGGCTGTACGTACCGCTCGCGTGCCCGGTCTCGGTGCCGCCGGTGATCTTCAGCGCGCAGCGGCTGGCCGACTTGAGCGTCTGGGCGCCCTGCGCGGAGCTGCGGTTCAGCTGCGTGAAGGAGGTGCAGTTGGGCTTGTTGCGGTCGGAGCAGTTGCCCGAGGACGACCAGGTGATCCCGGAGGAGCGGAACATGTCGGCGGCCTGCGCGTGGGTGAGCTTGGCGACCGCCTGGGTCTCGGTGGCGCTCGCGACGGCGCCGAGGCCGGGCGCGAACAGGGCGCCGAGCGCCAGCGCGAGAGCGGTGAGCAGGGAACGGACGACGCGACGGGGTCGACGCCTGGCGGGCGACACGTGATCCACGGGGAACCTCCTGCTGAGGACGGACCGGACGGTGGGGCGGGTCTGTGGTGCAGGTGGAGCCCCAGGATGATGCCCGAGCTCCGCGCGCGTTCGCCAGGGCCCCCGTGTGAACGGAGCACCACGGGTACGCGACGCGATCCCAGGGGCGTGGGGGGCGGGGTGACGGGCGCGCGCGGCGGGGCGGGGCGGCGCCCCCGCGGCGTTCGGCGCGCGGGGATCTGCGGGCACGCCGGGGCGCGATCCGAGCGCCCGAACCAGAGAAGGTTGAAAATTGAACGGAATGCCTCTATGGTGAATCTCGTTGAAGCTTAAACAACAACGCCCCGAGGAGGAGCCATGGCTCTGTTCAACCGCAAGCGCAACACCGTTCCGACCGCTCAGGCCGTTGGCGCCGCCGGCACGGCCACCGGCACCGGCGTCCTCGACGCCGCGGCGCCCCAGGCGAACCCGGCTCTCGCGGGGCTCACGGGTACGTACACGATCGACCCGGCGCACAGCAGCGTCGGTTTCACGGTGCGCCATGCCATGGTGACCAACGTCCGGGGCTCGTTCGTCGAGCACGAGGGCACGCTGCGGCTGGACGGCGCCGACCCGGCCCGCTCCACCGCCGCCATCGACATCACGGTCGCCAGCGTCGACACCGGCATCAAGGACCGCGACGCGCACCTGCTCGGTGACGACTTCTTCGCCGCCGAGACCTTCCCGCTGATGACCTTCCGCAGCACCGGCGTCGAGCAGGTCGACGACGAGCGCTTCCGCGTGAGCGGCGACCTGACCATCAAGGACGTCACCCGCCCGCTGAGCATCGACCTCGACTTCAACGGTGCCGCGACCGACGTCTACGGCGCCGAGCGGGTCGGCTTCGAGGGCAGCGCCACCATCCTGCGCTCCGAGTGGGGCCTGACCTGGAATGCCGCGCTGGAGGCCGGCGGTGTCATGGTCAGCGACAAGGTGAAGCTCACCTTCGACATCTCCGCCGTCAAGGCCGCCCCCGCGGCCTGACCCCCAAGCCGCCACGGCCCCGGCCGAGCCCTCCCCCCGTGGGCCGACCGGGGCCGTGGCATGTCCGCGTGCCGCACCCGCGCGGCGCACCCGCGGGGAGGGGCGCGGCGCCGCCCGTGAAGTGGCGGGAGGGTGGGGCGGCGGCGAGGACATACGGGGCGCCGCCGGAACGGGAACGGGGCAGGTACGGGGCGCCGCCGGAACGGGAACGGAAACGGGGCCGGTACGAGGGGCGCGCCGGTACGGAGCGGGCGCGCGTACGGGGCCAGGGACGGGTCACCGGCGGGAGGCGGCTCCCGTCGTCCTCCCTCGCCGCTCCCGCCAGAGATCCCGCGCTCGCGCCAGGCACCCCGCGCTCGTCAGTGCCCCGCCGCCTGGTCCGGGCAGCGCCGTCCGCCATGCCCCGCCTCGTGCGACCGCGCCGCCTGTCCCCCACCGCGCCCCGTGTCGCGTACCCGGACCGCCTACTCCTGCGGGTCGATGCCCGCGCGCAGCAGCCCGTAGGTGTACGCGTCCTCCAGCGCCTCCCAGGAGGCGGCGATCACGTTGTCGCCGACGCCGACCGTGGCCCACTCGCCCCGTGCGTCACTGGTGGAGACCAGTACCCGGGTCGTGGACTCGGTGCCGTGCCGGCCTTCCAGGATGCGGACCTTGTAGTCGACCAGCTCCAGGCCGGCGAGCTGCGGATAGATCCGCTCCAGACCCACTCGTAGCGCCCGGTCCAGGGCGTTGACGGGGCCGTTGCCCTCCGCCGTGGCGACGATGCGCTCGCCCTTGGCCCACAGCTTCACGGTGGCCTCGTTGGCGTGCGTGCCGTCCGGGCGGGTCTCGACGATGCCGCGCCAGGACTCGACACGGAAGTAGCGGCGCTCCCTGCCCTCCACCTCCGCGCGCAGCAGCAGTTCGAAGGAGGCGTCGGCGGCCTCGTACGTGTAACCCGCCAGCTCCCGTTCCTTGACCCGCTCCACGACCCGGGCGACCAGCGCGCGGTCGTCGCCCAGATCGATGCCCAGCTCCTTGCCCTTGAGCTCGATGGAGGCGCGCCCGGCCATGTCGGAGACGAGCATGCGCATGGTGTTGCCGACCCGCTCCGGGTCGATGTGCTGGTAGAGATCCGGGTCCACCTTGATCGCCGAGGCGTGCAGGCCGGCCTTGTGGGCGAAGGCCGAGACGCCGACGTAGGGCTGGTGGGTGGACGGGGTGAGGTTGACGACCTCGGCGATGGCGTGCGAGATGCGCGTCATCTCGGCCAGTGCCCCGGCGGGCAGCACCGTCTTGCCGTACTTCAGCTCCAGCGCGGCGACGACCGGGAACAGGTTGGCGTTGCCGACGCGTTCGCCGTAGCCGTTGGCGGTGCACTGCACGTGGGTGGCGCCCGCGTCCACGGCGGCGAGGGTGTTGGCGACCGCGCAGCCGGTGTCGTCCTGGGCGTGGATGCCCAGGCGCGCGCCGGTCTCGGCGCGCACGGTGGCGACGACCTCCTGGACCTGCGCGGGCAGCATGCCGCCGTTGGTGTCGCACAGCACGACGACGTCGGCGCCCGCCTCGTGCGCCGCGCGCACGACCCGCGTCGCGTACGCGGGGTTGCCCCGGAACCCGTCGAAGAAGTGCTCACAGTCGACGAAGACCCGGCGCCCCCGCGCGCGCAGGTGGGAGACGGTGTCCCGCACCATCGCCAGGTTCTCCTCCAGCGTGGTCCGCAGGGCGAGTTCCACGTGGCGGTCGTGCGCCTTGGCCACCAGCGTGACGACGGGGGCCTGCGAGTCGAGCAGCGCCCGCACCTGCGGGTCGTCCTCGGCGCGCGTCCCGGCCCGACGGGTGGCGCCGAACGCGACGAGTCGCGCGTGCCGCAGATCGATCTCGGCACGGGCCCTGGCGAAGAACTCGGTGTCCCGGGGGTTGGCGCCGGGCCAGCCGCCCTCGATGAACCCCACGCCGAACGCGTCCAGGTGTCGGGCGATGGTGAGCTTGTCCGCGACAGTGAGGTTGATGCCTTCGCGCTGCGCCCCGTCGCGCAGCGTGGTGTCGAACACGTGGAAGTTGTCGTCGAGTGCATCCGTCATGCTGATCTGGCTCCTGTCGGGATCTCGGTCTACCGGAATGACCGGCTCCACCGCCCCCACTATGCTCCCGTGCGCTCCGTTCTCCGGCGCGGGTGGGCCAGGAAACGAAAAAACCCCTCGCGGGTGCGAGAGGTCTGCGCGCGGGTCTGGGGCGACGGTGGCCGCGCCGTACCGGGTTCGTACGGGGCGGTCACTGCGGACCGGCGCGCCTGCTGCCAATAATCATGGCGAACGAGAGCACGGCAGGAGTGTGCCACACGCCCTGGTGGGAAGCCCGCCCGTCTCACGATGCGGGAGCCCGAGCGGTGGGGACCCACCCGGCCCGCTCCGGCCGACACGGGGCACGGGGCGTACGGGGCACGGGGCACGGAGCGGCCCGACGGGGCGACGGGGCGACGGGGCGACGGGGCGACGGGGCGACGGGGCGACGGGGCGACGGGGCGACGGGGCGGGGCTCAACGGGTGCGGGGCGTACGGGGCACGGGGCGGGGCGCTGACCCGGCGCGGCGGGTACGCGCCCTGGCGTGGCACGGGGCGGGTACGCGAGAGCCCGCCCGCGCGCCGGGGCGGCGGTGGCGGGCGGGCCTCGGTGGTGCTCAGCCCAGCGGGTGCATCCACTGGTGGGTGTCGGGCGTGGCACCGGTCTGGATGTCCAGCAGCGCCGTCCGCAGCTTCATGGTGATCTCGCCGGGCTGGCCGTCGCCCACCGTCCAGTTGGCCCGCGCGGACTTCACGGAGCCGACGGGGGTGATGACGGCGGCGGTGCCGCACGCGAAGACCTCGGTCAGCGTGCCGTCGGCGTTGCCGTTCCGCCAGTCGTCCACCGAGATACGGCCCTCCTCGAAGCCGTACCCCAGGTCCTCGGCGATCTTCAGGAGCGAGGCGCGGGTGATGCCGGGCAGCAGCGAGCCGGACAGTTCGGGGGTGACGATGCGCACCGAGTCGCCGGAGCGGTAGACGAAGTAGAGGTTCATGCCGCCCATCTCCTCGATCCAGCGGCGCTCGATGGCGTCCAGCCAGACCACCTGGTCGCAGCCCTGCTCGGCGGCCTGCGCCTGGGCGACCAGGGAGGCGGCGTAGTTGCCGCCGGCCTTCGCGGCGCCGGTCCCGCCGGGGGCGGCGCGCACGTACTCCTCGGAGAGCCAGACCGAGACGGGCTTGACGCCGCCGGGGAAGTAGGCGCCGGCGGGGGACGCGATGACCACGAACAGGTACTCGTTGGCCGGGCGCACACCCAGGCCCACCTCGGTGGCGAACATGAAGGGCCGCAGGTAGAGCGACTGCTCACCGCTGGCCGGCACCCACGCCTTGTCCTGGGTGACCAGAGCGTCGCAAGCCGCGATGAAGGTCTCGGTCGGCAGCTCGGGCATGGCGAGCCGGCGGGCGGACGCCTGGAAACGGGCGGCGTTGGCGTCGGGGCGGAAGGTGGCGACGGTGCCGTCGGGCTGCCGGTACGCCTTGAGGCCCTCGAAAATCGTCTGCGCGTAGTGCAACGTCATGTTCGCCGGGTCGATCGACAGCGGCGCGTACGGAACGAGCTGGGCCTCGTGCCAACCGCGGCCCTCGGTCCACTTGATGGTCACCATGTGATCGGTGAAGTGGCGGCCGAAACCAGGGCTGGCCAGGATCTTCTCGCGCTCCGCGGCCGGCAGCGGATGAGCGGAGGGCTTGAGCTCGATCGTGGTCGTCGTCATGAGTACGTGTCCTTCACCAGATGGGTTTGGCGGACCGCGCTCACTTCCGTCCCTGTCAGTCGGCTATAACGTCCAAGTTTCGCCTTGTGCTGCGGCCCCGCGTTCGATTATCGCTCGCGCGGGACCGCCCAGGGAACACAAGGCCACACTTCGGCGCGCGCGGGCCTGACCTCGATGGTCGCACCCCACCGCGCCGAAGCACAGCGACGGTGAGAAGGCTCCCATCCCTGTTTGAAGCCCTCTCCGGTCGCCGTCGAGGGAGGGTGACCGTCCGCTTCGGGCCGCGCACGGCACGGGACGGGCGGGGCAACGTCCCGCCCCGTGCCCGCCCCGTGTCCCGTGCCCCGCGTGTGCGCCGCGCGTACCGCGTACGCCGCGCGGACCGCGTGCGCTCAGGCCGTGACGCGGAGGGCGAGCGCGTCGCCGATCTCGTCCGTGGTGCGACTCACACCCGCGCGGGCGGCCAGGTCGTCGGTGACCGCGCTCTCGACGCGGCCGGCCTCCGCCTCGTACCCGAGGTGGCGCAGCAGGAGGGCGACGGAGAGCACCGTGGCGGTGGGGTCGGCCTTGCCGGTGCCGGCGATGTCGGGGGCGGAGCCGTGGACGGGCTCGAACATGGACGGGAAGGCGCCGGTGGGGTTGATGTTGCCGCTGGCGGCCAGCCCGATGCCGCCGGTGACGGCGGCGGCGAGGTCGGTGACGATGTCGCCGAAGAGGTTGTCGGTGACGATGACGTCGAAACGCTCGGGCTGGGTGACGAAAAAGATGGTCGCCGCGTCCACGTGCAGGTAGTCGGTGCTCACGTCCGGGTACTCCTGGCCGACCCGGTCGAAGGTGTTCTTCCACAGGTGGCCCGCGTAGACCAGGACGTTGTTCTTGTGCACGAGGGTGAGCTTCTTGCGGGGGCGGGCGTTGGCGCGCTCGTAGGCGTCGCGCACCACGCGCTCCACGCCGTAGGCGGTGTTGACGCTGACCTCGGTGGCGACCTCGGCCGGGGTGCCGGTGCGCAGGCTGCCGCCGTTGCCCGTGTACGGGCCCTCCGTGCCCTCGCGCACCACGACGAAGTCGATCTCGGGGCGGCCGGCGAGCGGCGTCGGGGTGTTCGGGAAGAGCTTGGAGGGGCGGAGGTTGACGTAGTGGTCGAAGGCGAACCGCAGCTTGAGCAGCAGCCCGCGCTCCAGGACGCCGGAGGGCACGGACGGGTCGCCGATCGCGCCGAGCAGGATCGCGTCGTGGTCCTTGAGCGAGGTGAGCTCCGCGTCCGGGAGGGTCTCCCCGGTCGCGTGCCAGCGGCGGGCGCCGAGGTCGTACTCCCGGGTCTCCAGCTTCACGTCCTGGGGAAGCACCGCCGAGAGCACTTTGAGGCCCTGGGCCACCACTTCCTGGCCGATTCCGTCACCGGGGATCACTGCGAGGCGCATGCTGCGAGACATGCGAGGACCCTACTCGTCGTCCCATTCGTTGACACGCGACGTCCATCATTCGGACGGGGGTCCGCCGGACAAGTGGCGTTCACCCCGGATACGGCCGCAGTACAGTACGGAGTTGAGCGTGGCTGGGAGCTTCCTGTCATGACCGCTCATTCCCGCCAGCCGGGCCCCCACTCCCCTGGTTCCGCCGACCTCCCCCGGGTCGGCATCCCCGATGAGCTCGCCCGCCGGATGTCGATGCCGGAGCAACACGCCTATCTACGCGCCAAGCTGTCGCGGCGGGGTGCCCTGCGCACCGGCGCGGCGACCGCCAGCACGATCGCCGGGGCCGGCCTGCTGGCCGGCTCGGCCAACGCCAGCCCCCGCTCCACCGCCCCCGTCGCCGCGCCCGCCACGGGGCGGGTCGGTGGCGCGTACGTGGCCCCGTTCGGTCGCCATCTCGCCTTCGGCGCCGACCCGATGACGCAGATGCGCGTCTCGTGGCAGGTCCCGTTCGCCGTGCGCCGGCCGTACGTGCGGATCGGCCTCAAGCCGTGGCAGTTGAGCCGGAAGATCGAGGCGGAGGTCCGTGACCTGCACACGCCGGCGCTGTCGAGCAAGCTGCCCGCCGTGCGGCAGTACTACCTGCACGCCGCGCTGGACGGGCTGCGGCCGGGCACCACGTACTACTACGGCGTGGGTCACGACGGCTTCGACCCGGCCGACCCCAGCCGGCTCTCGACGATCGGCAGCTTCCGCACGGCGCCCGCGCGGCCCGAGGAGTTCGTCTTCACCGCCTTCGGCGATCAGGGCGTCAGTTACGACGCGCTCGCCAACGACCAGTTGATCCTCGGTCAGAACCCCTCCTTCCACCTGCACGCGGGGGACCTGTGCTACGCGGACAGCACGGGGCACGGTCAGGATTCGGACGTCTACGACGCGCGGGTGTGGGACCAGTTCCTCGCGCAGACGGAGTCGGTCGCCGCGCGCGTGCCGTGGATGGTGACCACCGGCAACCACGACATGGAGGCGTGGTACGGCCCCAACGGCTACGGCGGCCAGCTCGCCCGCTGGACGCTGCCGGACAACGGGCCGCACGCGCGGGACGCCCCCGGCGTGTACTCCTTCGTCTACGGCAACGTCGGCGTGGTCGCCCTCGACGCCAACGACGTCTCGTACGAGATCACCGCCAACCTCGGCTACACCGGCGGGCGCCAGACGGCCTGGCTCGACCGGCGGCTGGGCGAGCTGCGCCGTACCCGTGGCGTCGACTTCGTCGTGGTCTTCTTCCACCACTGCGCGTACTCCACCACCAGCGCGCACGCCTCGGACGGCGGCGTGCGCGACGCGTGGGTGCCGCTGTTCGAGAAGCACCGGGTGGACCTAGTCATCAACGGCCACAACCACGTCTACGAGCGCACCGACGCGTTGCGCGGCGGCGTCGTGACCAAGGAGGTGCCGATCGGCGAGAGCGTGGACTCCGCCCGCGACGGCATCGTGTACGTGACGGCCGGCGGCGCGGGCAAGGCGCTCTACAGCTTCCCGGTGCCGGACAGCTACGAGGGACACGTCCAGGACCGCGACCACGTGCGGACCTACCACTGGGTCAAGGGCGGGGCGAAGCCGGAGAAGAGCGAGGAGGACGTGGAGTGGTCGCGCGTGCGCTTCACGGGCTTCTCGTTCATCGCGGTCAGCGTGCGCGCCGGCACCCGACCCCGGCTGCGGGTGACCACCCTCGCCGAGTCGGGCGAACGCGTCGACCACTTCGACATCACCCGCTCCCACCGCCACGGCCACGAGGCGTAGCGCCTTCCGGCGGGGCGCACGGAGCGGGAGGCCGACGCGCGGAGCGGGGGCGGGGCGGTGGGTGCACGGAGCGGGAGACGGGGCCGCGCCACCCTCCCCGTGCTCCGTGCGGCAGGCCCCGTGCCCCGTGCCCCGTGCGGCAGGCCCCGTGCCCCGGGCGGGCTGCGCGCCCCGTACGGAGAGCTGAGCCCCGTCGCCCGCCGCGCTCCGTGCCCCGTGCGGGGGCTGCGCTCCGTGGCCCGTCCCGCCCGCGCTCCGTGCCCCGTGTACGGCTCCGTTCCCCGCACGGGTGGCCGTACCCCGCGCTCCGTGCGGGCACGGCCACGGACCGGGTCCGGCGCGCCGTCGGTGCTCCGTACGCGACCCGGTGAACCTGGGCGCCGTGTTCCGTGCGCGCGTTCCGCGTCGCCGGTGGCGCCGTCGTCTCCTAGTGGCCGGTGGCGCCGCCGTTGTCGCGGCGGTCGAGCGCGCGCTGGAGCGCGGCGGCGGCGTTCTTGCGGTCGGTGTTGTCGTCGCGACGGGCTGCGTGCCGGATCTTGCGAACGGTGTTGGCCATGATGCACGTCTCCAATGCCAATGCCAGAACCCGAGGGGAATGGAATCGCCGGAAGGGCGGGAGCCTGGATACGGCAGGGGTCACCTGCACGACGCAGCCGGCTCGTCCGCCGCCGCTCGATGGAGCGGGACGTTCGGCTTCCACCAACGTAAGCCAGTGAAGCGGAGCTGTCTGCCCCGTTACTCGGACTTCCTACTATCTGAGACGGCGGCACTACCAGGGCTCCGCTGGCAGATGCCGTGGGCATCCCACCTGTCGGACACCGGGCGGCCGGGGCCGGCCGTACGACGCGCCCCGCACGGCCGGCCCGGCCCCGTGCACACCTCCGCCCCCGACCGGTTGGGGGACCAGGCGGGGGCGGAAGCAGACGGTGCGCGCGGCGTCGCGCGCACCGGGCCGGACCGAACGCGTCGGGCCGGCCGGTGTGTGGGGCTGATCAGCCCATGTGCGGGTAGCGGTAGTCGGTCGGCGGGACCAGGGTCTCCTTGATGGAGCGGGTGGAGGTCCAGCGCATCAGGTTCTGCTTGGCACCGGCCTTGTCGTTGGTGCCGGACGCGCGCCCGCCACCGAACGGCTGCTGACCGACGACGGCACCGGTCGGCTTGTCGTTGATGTAGAAGTTGCCGGCCGCGAAGCGCAGCGCCTCGCAGGTGGCGGCGGCGGCGGCACGGTCCTGCGCGATGACGCAGCCGGTCAGGCCGTACGCCGAGGCGGACTCCATCTGGGTGAGCATCTCGTCGTACTTCTCGTCGTCGTAGACGAAGACGCCGAGGATCGGGCCGAAGTACTCGTCCTTGAAGATCTCGTTCTCGGGGTCGGTCGAGACGAGCACCGTCGGGCGGACGAAGTAGCCGACGCTGTCGTCGTACGTGCCACCGGCGACGACCTCGACCGTCGGGTCGGCCTTGGCCCGGTCGATGGCGGCCTTGTTCTTGGCGAAGGAGCGCTCGTCGATGACGGCGGACATGAAGTGCGTCAGGTCGGTGACGTCACCCATGGTCAGGCCGTTCACCTCGGCGGCGAACTCCTCCTTGAGGCCGTTCTCCCACAGCGAGCGCGGCACGTAGGCGCGCGAGGCGGCGGAGCACTTCTGGCCCTGGAACTCGAAGGCGCCACGGGTCATGGCCGTCTTCAGGATCGCCGGGTCGGCGCTCGGGTGGGCGACGATGAAGTCCTTGCCGCCGGTCTCGCCGACCAGTCGCGGGTAGGTCTTGTACTTCTCGATGTTGTTGCCGACCGTCTTCCACAGGTACTGGAAGGTCTTGGTCGAACCGGTGAAGTGGATGCCCGCCAGGTCGGGGTGGTTCAGGGCCACCTCGGAGACGGCGATACCGTCGCCGGTCACCAGGTTGATGACGCCCTTGGGCAGCCCGGCCTCCTCCAGGAGCTCCATCAGCAGCACGGCGGCGTGGGTCTGGGTCGGGGAGGGCTTCCACACGACCGTGTTGCCCATCAGCGCGGGGGCGGTGGGCAGGTTGCCCGCGATGGCGGTGAAGTTGAAGGGCGTGATCGCGTAGACGAAGCCCTCGAGCGGCCGGTGGTCGCTGCGGTTCCACACGCCCGGGGAGTTGGCGATCGGCTGCTCGGCCATGATCTGGCGCGCGAAGTGCACGTTGAAGCGCCAGAAGTCGACCAGCTCACACGGGGTGTCGATCTCCGCCTGCTGGGCGGTCTTGGACTGGCCCAGCATGGTGGAGGCGGCCAGCGTCTCGCGCCAGGGGCCCGCCAGCAGCTCGGCGGCCTTGAGGATGATCGCGGCGCGGTCGTCGAAGGGCAGCTCGCGCCACGCGGGGGCGGCGGCCAGCGCGGCGTCCACCGCGTCCTGGGCGTCCTGGGTGGTGGCGTTCGCGTACGTGCCGAGCTTGGCGGCGTGGTTGTGCGGCTGTACGACGTCGAAGCGGTCGCCGCCGCCCAGCCGCTTCTCGCCACCGATGGTCATCGGCAGGTCGATGGGGTTCTCGCCAAGCTCCTTGAGCTTGATCTCAAGGCGGGCGCGCTCGGGAGTGCCGGGTGCGTAGGTGTGCACCGGCTCGTTCACCGGCGCGGGGACCTGGGTCACAGCGTCCATGGCCGTGTCTCCTTCGATCGTCGGGTCTGCGTACGAAAACGTTCTGCGTACGGAACGTAGGGGCGGCGGCACGGAGCCACCAGGCCCGTGGGCCCGCGGGCTCCGTCACGGCACCGGTCGGGCCCCGTGCGGCGCGGGCGCCGGTGGCTGGTCAGCCGCGGCTGACCAGCGACCGCAGGAAGAAGGCCATGTTGGCGGGTCGCTCGGCGAGGCGGCGCATGAAGTACCCGTACCAGTCCGTGCCGTACGGGACGTAGATGCGCATCCGGTGCCCCTCGGCCAGCAGCCGCTCCTGCTCGGCGACGCGGATACCGAACAGCATCTGGAACTCGTACTCGTCCAGCTTACGGCCGTAGCGGCGACCGAGTTCCTGGGCGATGGCGACCAGGCGCGGGTCGTGGGAGCCGATCATCGGGTAGCCGTCGCCGGCCATGAGGATCTTCAGGCAGCGCACGTACGCCTTGTCGACCTCGCGCTTGTCCTGGAAGGCCACGTCGGCGGGCTCCTTGTACGCGCCCTTCACCAGGCGCACCCGCGAGCCCTCCGTCGCCAGCGCGTGGCAGTCCTCCTCCGTGCGGAACAGGTACGACTGCACCACCGCGCCGGTCGAGGGGTACTTCTTCCGCAGCTCGCCCAGGATCGCCAGCGTGGAGTCGGTGGTGGTGTGGTCCTCCATGTCCAGGGCCACGTTCATGCCGGCCTCGGCGGCCGCCTCCACGACGGGCGTGATGTTCGCCAGCGCGAGGTCGTGCCCGCCGGGCAGCGCCTGACCGAACGCGGAGAGCTTGACCGACATCTCCGTGCGGGCGCCGAGGCCGAGCGGCGCGAGCGCCTCGGTCAGCGCCAGGTAGGCGTCGCGGTTGCGGAGCGCCTCGGCCGGGTCGGTGATGTCCTCACCGAGAAAGTCCATGGTCACATCGAGGCCGCGCTCGGTGAGCCCCTGGATGACCGACATGGTCGGGTCCAGCAGCTCCCCCGCGACGAAACGGTCCACCATGGGGCGGGTGACCGGCGCGGCCGAGACGATACGGCGGATGGCGTCGCTGCGTGACGCGGCGAGCAGCACGGGACCCAGCACGGGGCACCTCCACGTTGCGATGGTTCTTTGTCAAGGCTGATGGCGCCGGGCGACCAGGGCCACGACGGCAAGGTGAGCCACTGTGAAACCTATGAAGCGGACCGGGCCCAGGCCATCGACACCTGTCACGCGTTGGTGGCCGGGATCTCAGACAGATGTATGACAATGGACCCGGCGGTGCGCCGCGACATCCGCCGGGCGTACGCCGGGGCACCGGCCGGCGCGGTACGCGTGTGGCTCGGCGCGAGGTCGGTGCGAGCGGTGAGGTGTGCGGCGGGCCGGCGTAGTGCGGCGTCGCGCCGATCGGGGTGTGGCGGGTCGGCACGGTGAGCGGCGCCGCACGGGGCGCGGCGGGCTGACGGTGTCGCCGCGCCGGCGTGGTGAGCGGGAGAGATCGTGTGCGAGGCGGGTGCGGACGCTGCGCTCGTACGTGGACGGGGCCGCGCCGAGCGCTCCAGCGGCGCGCGACGGGCCCGGCGTGCGATGGGGACGGTGTGCGGCACGGGGCGGGGCGCGGGGCGCCTGGAGGGGGACGCGGACGGAACGGGGTGAGCGGCGCGGGACGGAGCACGGAGCACGGAGCACGGAGCACGGAGCGCCCAAGGCGGGACACGGGTGGGGCGGGGCCGTCAAGGTGCGGCACGACGGATACGGGGCGACGAGTACGGAGCACGGCAAGCATGAAACGCGGGGAGTGCGTGGAACACCTCAGACATCCGCGGTGCCGGCGCACCGCTCGCCCGCCCCGGCCCCAGGGCCCACGGAACTGACAGGACCCACCGGACCGACAGGACGAGCCGACCACGGCTGACGCGCCGGGTGCCATCCCGGCGGCGGACCGCCCCGCTACCTTCACCCCTTCCCTCGCGCGCCGCTCGGACGTCGGACGCGCCCGGGGCCCGACCAACCCAGACACCTCGAAGCCCAGCCACCTCGAAGGGGGCCACCCGGCGCATGCGCGGCGACTACCAGCAACTCGTGGACGAGATCTCGGCGACCCTGGGCGCCCCCGCCACCCTGGAGGACCGGGACTTCGGGTTGATCGCTTTCGGGGTGCACGACAGCGACGACGACCTGGCCATGGACCCGGTGCGGACCCGGTCGATCCTCCAGCGCCGTTCGACGGCGGCGGTCCGGGCCTGGTTCGAGGGGTTCGGCATCGCCCGCGCGCAGGCCCCGTTGCGTATTCCGCCGGACCCCGCGGCCGGGGTCTTCATGGGGCGTATCTGCCTGCCGGTGCGGCACCGGGGCATCGTGCACGGCTACGTGTGGCTGCTCGACGACGGCCATCTCGCCGACCTCGAACTCGGCCGGCCCGGCACACCCGTCGACGCCCGGCTCGCGCAGGCCATGGAGACGACGGCGCGCATCGGTGCCCTGCTGGCGGCCGAGGCGCGCAGCGGGGCGGAGCTCGGCGAGCTGCTCCGGGCACTCCTGGTGGGGCCGCCATCGGGGCGGGACGAGGCGGAGGCCGCCCTGCGCGAGGCGCTGCGCTCCACGGCGCGCGGCCCGCTGGCCGTCGTCGCGGTCACACCCTGGGACGCCGAGAACCCGGCGGAGGCCGGCCCTCTGCCCAACCTGTCCGGGCTCGCCGCGGTCTGCGCCATCACGGGCCAGCCCCGGCCCGCGACCTCGCGTGCCGCCGGGGTGGCGGGCACGCCGCGCGCACCCAGAGCGAGCCTGGCCGCGCTGGTACGGCTGCGGTCGGCCAGCTCTCTGGAACCGGCGCGCGCGGCGGCGGAGCAACTGCTGCGTTCACCGCGCGCGGCGGGCGCCGAACACGGAGCGGGCCCCGGCGCGGGCGACGGCCCCGGGCGGGGCACCACGGAGGGCGCGCGGAGTGCGGAGCAGGGGGCGGGCCCGGCGACGAACACGGCGAGCGAGCCGGCGCCGGCCGGGACGGGGCCCGGAGCACGGGGCACGGGGCGCGCGACCCGGGGCGCACCGGCCAAGGGTGACACCACGCCCACCGCGCGGCACGCGGCACGGGGCGCCGCGGCGGGGGTGAGCGACGTACGCCGCGAGCTGACGGAGTTGCCGGCCGCGTGGCGCGAGGCGCTGGCCGCCGCGCGTGCGGCGCGCGCCGACGAGCGGTTCGGGCCCGTCGTCAACTGGGCGGACGTCGGCCCCTACCGGCTGCTGACCGGCCTGCCGTCCACCGACCCGGACCCAGCCGTACGCCCCCTCCTGGAGCACGGCCACGCGGAACTGGCGCGCACGGCGGAGGAGTTCCTGGACCGAGCCGGCCAGGCGGGTCGCACCGCGCAGGCTCTCGGCATCCACCGGCAGACGCTCTACTACCGGCTGTCCCGCGTGGAACAGCTCACCGGCCTCGACCTGGACGCCGGCGAGGACCGGCTCCTGCTCCACATGGCGCTGAAGAAGGCCCGCCTGACCCGCGCCTAGCACACGCCACCGACACCACGCCCCGAACCCGACCGCCCAGCACCCCAGGGCCCCGTGCCCCGTCCCCCGCGCTCCGTTCCGAGGCCGCCCCACCCCGTGGCCCCAGTCATGCGCCACGCCCTGGCCGACGGGCGCCCCCGCCCCGTAGCTCTTGCGCTCCGTGGCCCCGTGCCCCGTGCCCCGTGCCCCGTGCCCCCAGGGAGGGTGCGGCACTCCGTCCACGTGTCCCGCGCGGGGCCAGCCGCCCCCCGCCACCTACAGCCGACACTCCGCCCCGCCCACGCCCCGCACCCCGTACGAACGACGCACCGGACCTACCCCGCCCCACGCGGAAAACCCCGTACTCCACTCCCTCAAACGGGCCACGCCCCGCCCCGCCCGGCACCCCAGCCGTCGCGCGAGCCCCGTCCCACACCTCGTACTCCGCGAGACAGCCCGCCCCGTACTCCGCGCGAGAATCGCCGCCCCTCCCCCGTCGCACTCGCCCCGTCCCGGCACGCGCCGCCTCACGCCTCGCCCAGCGGGCGGCCCACGCGCCCGGGGCCCGCGACGACACCCGGCACCACCGGGCGGGCCCGTACCCGTCGCCGCGAGCCCGCCCCACCGCACGAAGCCCCCAGCGCAACCAGTCAGCCAGCCGGTGCGCAGGCCGGCCGGCGGGCTGACAGACGCCTAGCCGAGGTGGGCCGGCGTGGGGTCGGTGTCCTTCGCGGTGGTGGTGTCGCGGCGGGGGCGGGGGGTGTTCATGAGGAGGCCCACCAGCACCGCCGCCGTGGCGAGGATCAGCGCGGCCACGACGAACGCGTCCGAGAAGCCCTCGGTCAGGGCCTGCTTGGCGACCTGGGGGGTGGGCGGGTGGTGGGCGGCGAGGTAGTCGGAGGTGGTGCTGGCGGCGATGGTGTTGAGCAGGGCGGTGCCGATCGAGCCGCCGATCTGCTGGGCCGTGGTGACCGAGGCGGAGGCGATGCCCGTGTCCTCGGGGCGTACGCCGTGCGTGGCGTAGTTCATCGCCGGGGCCATCACCAGCCCCATGCCCATGCCGACCAGGAGTTCGGCGGGCAGCACCCCGCCGGCGTACGAGCTGTCCGGGCTCAGGGGGATCAGCCAGGCCACGCCCGAGGCGGAGAGCAGGAGCCCCGGTGCCACCAGGGCACGGGGCGGGACCCGGGGGATCAGGCGCGTGGCGACGCCGCCCGCGCCGAACAGCACGCCGGCCGTCAGCGGCAGGAAGGCCACCCCGGTGACGACCGCCGAGTAGTCCTTGACGGTCTGCAGGTAGTAGGTGAGGAAGAGGAACATCGCGAACATGCCGACCATCGACAGGCCCACCGCCAGGTAGGCCCCGCCACGGGTGCGGTCGAGAACCACCCGGAGCGGCAGCAGCGGCGTACGGGCCCGCGCCTCCGCCACGACGAACGCCGCGAGCAGCAGCACGCCGGCGCCGAGCAGGCCGAGGACGGGGCCGGAGTCCCAGCCGTCGGACTCCGCCTCGCTGCACCCGTAGACCACGGCCACCAGGCCGGCGACGGCCAGCAGCACCCCGGGTATGTCGAAGCGGGCCCGCTTCCCGCCGGTGGGGGTGTCGGCGGGCAGGGCGTACCAGCCGAAGAGGGCACCGATGGCGATGGGGACGTTGACGTACAGGCACCAGCGCCAGGTGAGGTACTCGGTGAGCAGGCCGCCGAGGACGAGGCCGAGGGCGCCGCCACCGGCGGCGATGGCACCGAAGATACCGAACGCCTTGGCGCGTTCCTTCGCCTGTGTGAACATCACGGCGAGGAGCGAGAGGGCGGACGGCGCCAGCAGCGCGGCGAAGGCGCCCTGGAGCGCACGGGCGGCGAGCAGCATGCCGAGGTCGCCCGCGGCACCGCCGAGCGCCGAGGCGCTCGCGAAGCCGGCGAGGCCGATCAGGAAGGCGCGGCGGCGCCCCGTGTAGTCGGCGATGCGCCCGCCGAACAGCAGCAGGCTGCCGAACGCGAGCGTGTACGCCGTGATGACCCACTGCCGGTCTCCGGCGGAGATGTGGAGGTCCTGCTGCGCGGAGGGCAGGGCGATGTTCACGATCGTGATGTCGAGCACGATCATCAGTTGGGCCAGGCCGACGAAGAGCAGCGCGAGCCAGCGTCGTGGGTGCGCGTTCGCGGGAGGCGCGGTGGTGGCGGACGCGGTCGTGGCTGCCGCGTGCGCTCCGGGCGCGGGCTCGGGCTCGGGCGAGCCGCCGGGCTCGCGGTCGCTGACGGACATGGTGTCGCCTCTCTCGTGGGCGGGTGGTGCGGTGCGTGGGGCGGGCCCGGGGCCCGGCCCGGGTCAGGCGAGGGGGCCCGGGGCGGCCTGGTCGCCGATCAGTCGGGCCCTGATCCGCCGGAACCAGCCGAGGCCGACGGCGGGGCCGGGCAGCACGGCGCGCCGGTCGCTGGTGCCGGGGGCGCGCAGCCCGTCGAGGTAGATCTCCAGCTGCCGGTGGGCGAGGTCGCCGTCCTCGGCGAGCTGCCCGCCGACCAGCGGCCGGGAGAGCCGCATCAACATCAGCGGGATGTCGCCGAAGCACACGTCGGGCCGGAGCGTGCCATCGGCGTGAGCCCGGGCGAGCAGGTCGCGGACCGGTTCGACGGCGTCCTGGCGTACCCCGTCGAGCACCTCGTCGGCGGCGACGCGTCCGACGAGCGCGGGCATGACGGAGCCGAGTTTGAGGTCGAGTGCCGCGTGGGTGAAGGCGCGCAGCGCCTCGAACGGCTCCGCCTCGCTCTCGCGCGCGGCGAGCGCGGCCTCGCCCAGCGCCGTCAGGACGTCGACGGCCACGCCCCGGACCAGGTCCGAGCGGTCGGGGAAGCGCCGGTAGAGGGTGGCGGCCCCGACGCCCGCGCGCCGGGCGATCTCGTCCAGCGGGGCGTCGGGCCCCTGTGCGGCGAAGACCTCGCGGGCCGCGCACAGGATCTGTTCGCGGTTGCGGCGGGCGTCGGCCCGCATGCGCGCGGGCTCCGGGTCGGTGGTGGGGGCGCGGTCGGGGGCCACGGGCTTCCTCCTGGGCGGGTCGGGGGCGGTGCGCGCGGCGCGCGACGGGTCGCCTACGCGCGGCGGCGAACCGCGCACACCCCGTAGGTGGACAGTTTTTCTCCACTTCGACCAGCGTAGGGCCTGCCACGAATAAATTCATCGCCTGTTGAGTATCTGGGCGCGAAAAAACCGGGCCCGCATCGCCCTCGCGATGCGGACCCGGTCACCTCACTTCCACGAAACCCGCTCTGACCAGCCCGTACGCCGCCGAATCCGCTCCGGGGGCCGCCTGGTAGTGGCTCGGCCGGCATGCTCACGGCCGTTCGCGGCGCCGCGTCGAGACCCGCACCGACGCCCGGTTCAGCGCCCGTGCCGGCCACGGCACCGGCCACGGCCCGGCGTCACGCCGGGCGCCACGGCCGCGCTCGCCCACGGAGCGCGGCTCGCGCCACGGCCCCGTGGGCGCCCCGTCGTCAGTCCGCGAGGTTGATCGCGCGCGCCGACGTCGCGCCGATCTCCACGGCGATCTCGGCCATCACCGAGGCCGGAATCGAGTCGTCCACGGTCAGCGCGACGACCGCCTCGCCGCCCGCCGTCGACCGGGAGACCTGCATGCCGGCGATGTTGATCCCGGCCTCGCCCAACACCCGGCCGAGCGTGCCGACCACGCCGGGGCGGTCCCCGTAGCGCAGCACGGCCATGTGGTCGGCGAGCGCGAGGTCGATGTCGTGGTCGCCGACCGCGACGATCTTCTGCTGGTGCTTCGGGCCGGCCAGCGTGCCCGAGATGGACACCTCCTGGCCGTCGGCGAGCGTGCCGCGCACGGTCACCACGTTCCGGTGCTCCGGCGACTCGGAGCTCGTCGTCAGCCGCACCTCGACGCCGCGCTCCTGCGCGAACAGCGGGGCGTTGACATACGAGACGGTCTCGGCCACCACGTCCTCGAACACGCCCTTGAGCGCGGAGAGTTCGAGCACCTTCACGTCGTGCTGGGTGATCTCGCCGTAGACCTCCACGTCGAGCCGGACCGCGACCTCGCCGGCCAGCGCCGTGAAGATGCGGCCGAGCTTCTCGGCCAGCGGCAGCCCGGGGCGCACGTCCTCGGCGATGACGCCGCCCTGCACGTTGACCGCGTCCGGGACCAGCTCGCCGGCGAGCGCCAGGCGCACCGACTTGGCGACCGCGATGCCCGCCTTCTCCTGCGCCTCCCCCGTCGAGGCCCCCAGGTGCGGGGTGGCCACGACCTGGTCGAACTCGAAGAGCGGCGAGTCCGTGCACGGCTCGGTGGCGTACACGTCCAGGCCCGCGCCCGCGACGCGCCCCTCCTTCAGCGCCGAGGCCAGCGCCGCCTCGTCCACGATGCCGCCGCGCGCCGCGTTGACGATGCGCACCTCGGGCTTGACCTTGTGCAGCGCCTCGTCGCCGATCAACCCCAGCGTCTCGGGGGTCTTGGGCAGGTGCACCGTGATGAAGTCGGACACGGCGAGCAGTTCGTCCAGCGACAGCAGCTTGACGCCCATCTGCGCCGCCCGCGCGGGCTGCACGTAGGGGTCGTACGCGACGATCTTCATGCCGAAGGCGGACATCCGCTGCGCGACCAGCACGCCGATGCGGCCGAGGCCGACCACGCCCAGCGTCTTCTCGCTGAGCTCGACGCCGGTGTACTTGCTCCGCTTCCACTCGCCGTTCTTCAGGGCCGTGTTGGCCTGCGGGATGTTGCGCGCGGTGGCGACGATCAGGCCGCACGCCAACTCGGCGGCGGTGACGATGTTGGAGGTCGGCGCGTTCACGACCATCACGCCGGCCTTGGTGGCGGCGGCGACATCGACGTTGTCCAGGCCCACTCCGGCGCGGGCGACGACCTTGAGCTTGCGGGCGGCGGCGATGGCCTCGGCGTCCACCTTGGTGGCACTGCGCACGAGGATGGCGTCCACGTCCGCGACGGCGGGGATCAGCTCGGCCCGGTCCGCACCGTTGCAGTGCCGAATCTCGAAGTCGGGGCCGAGGGCGTCGACGGTGGCGGGCGAGAGTTCTTCAGCGATCAGTACGACAGGTTTGCTGGACTTGGCAGTGCTCACGTGGTCCTCAGTCCTCACTAGTCCTTTGCGGACGGCCGTCCCAACGGCCGAAGGCGGTGAAGGGGTCAGCCGCGTGGAAGACGCACGACGCTGTGAGCCTGACGCGCTTGTGGAAGCAGTGTAGTGGCGTACGGGCTCACGGCTGCCGTCGTCGCACAACATCGCCCGGTTATGACCGGGCCCTCTGGACAACGTCGTCAGAGCCGCCCCGTACGCGGTGCGCCACGCGGGCCGCGCCCCCTGGCCCCGCTCCGTCGGGGCCGGCCGCCCACGCCCGTGACCTGGTACGACGCGATCGGAGCCGCGCGTGGTGCGGACCGCTGACGACACGGGTCGGCGGGGTCGGCGCCCGTACGGCCACCGGGCGCTGGCAAGACCGCGCGCACCGTGCGGGGGCGCCGCGACGGCGCCGTGGGCCCGGGGCCGGTGGTGTGCGGCGGCGGTCGGCGCGGCCCCTCCCGGAACCGGGGCCGCCGCCGGCGCGGCGCGGCCCCGGTTCCGGACGGACGCCCGGGGCGGGCGCTCACCCCGGGCGGGCCGCCCGCGCCCGCGCCGGGTGCGACGCGGGCGGGCGGCGGCCGGGGCGCCGGCCGTCGCCCGCCCGGTCCACGGTGGGCCTACTCGTTGTCGTCGACCCAGCTCATGAGCTTGCGCAGCTCCTTGCCCGTGGTCTCCAGGAGGTGGTCCTGGTCGGCCTTCTTGTACTCGTTGTACTTGGGCAGGCCCGCGTGGTACTCGGCCATCCAGTTCTTGGCGAAGGTGCCGTCCTGGATCTCACCGAGGACCTTCTTCATCTCGGCCTTGGTGGCGTCGTTGACGATGCGCGGACCGGTGACGTAGTCGCCCCACTCGGCGGTCTCCGAGACCGACCAGCGCATCTTCTCCAGACCGCCCTCGTACATCAGGTCCACGATGAGCTTCAGCTCGTGCAGGCACTCGAAGTACGCGATCTCCGGCTGGTAGCCCGCCTCGACCAGGGTCTCGAAGCCGGCCTTGACCAGCGCGGACGCGCCGCCGCACAGCACGGCCTGCTCGCCGAAGAGGTCGGTCTCGGTCTCCTCGGTGAAGGTGGTCTTGATGACGCCGGCGCGGGTGCCGCCGATGGCCTTCGCGTACGAGAGGGCCAGGGCGAAGCCGTTGCCGGTGGCGTCCTGCTCGACGGCCGCGATACACGGCACGCCGCGACCCTCCTCGTACTGGCGGCGCACCAGGTGCCCCGGGCCCTTGGGGGCGACCATGGCGACGTCCACGCCGGCCGGGGGCTTGATGAAGCCGTACCGGATGTTGAGGCCGTGCCCGAAGAAGAGCGCGTCGCCGTCCTTGAGGTTGTCCTTGACGGACTCCTCGTAGACCTTGCCCTGGATCGGGTCCGGCACCAGCATCATGATCACGTCGGCCTCGGCGGCGGCCTCGGCCGGGGTCGTCACGCGCAGCCCCTGCTCCTCGGCCTTGACCCGGGACGCCGAGCCCTCGTGCAGGCCCACCCGGACGTCGACGCCCGAGTCGCGCAGGGACAGCGCGTGGGCGTGGCCCTGGCTGCCGTAGCCGAGGACCGCGACCTTGCGGCCCTGGATGATGGACAGGTCGGCGTCGTTGTCGTAGAAGAGCTCGGCCACTTCGGGTATCTCCTAGCGTTTGGGTGGTGCGGCCCACCGTATGACGGCTGGGCTGGGGAGGGTTCGGGGGTCTTACTATCCGGTCCCCACGGGGCCGGTCGGATGCCGCCGAGGGTGGGGCGGTCGCGGCCGGCCCGCAGTGCGGACCCTCAGAGGCGTACGCGGTGGCGTACGGGGCGCGCGGTCGGGCGCGGTGGTGCGATGTCGCGGTGGTACGGCGCCGTCGGGGCCCGGGGATGGGGGCCCGGTGGGCTACGCGGAGCGGTCGAGGGCGCGCAGGCTCCGGTCGGTGATGGAGCGCGCGCCCCGGCCGATGGCGATGGTGCCGGACTGCACGAGCTCCTTGATGCCGAAGGGCTCCAGCATCTTGAGCATGGCCTCCAGCTTGTCGCTGCCGCCGGTGGCCTCGATGGTGACGGCCTCCGGGGAGACGTCCACGGTCTTGGCGCGGAAGAGCTGGACGATCTCCACGACCTGGGAGCGCGTCTCGTTGTCGGCCCGGACCTTCACCAGGACGAGTTCGCGGTGGATGGCCGAGCTGTCCTCCAGCTCCACGATCTTGAGCACGTTGACGAGCTTGTTGAGCTGCTTGGTGACCTGTTCCAGGGGCAGTTCCTCGACATTGACCACGATGGTGATGCGGGAGATGTCGGGGTGCTCGGTGACGCCCACGGCGAGGGAGTCGATGTTGAACCCGCGGCGCGAGAACAGCGCGGCGATCCGGGCGAGGATGCCGGGGGTGTTCTCCACCAGAACGGAGAGCGTGTGCTTGGACATGGGGCGTGTCTCTCTTCTCGGCTTGCGCTCGGCCTGGTGCTCAGTCGTCTTCGTTGTCGCCGAAGTCCGGGCGAACCCCACGGGCGGCCATGACCTCGTCGTTGGAGGTTCCCGCCGCGACCATGGGCCAGACCATGGCGTCCTCGTGGACGATGAAGTCCACCACCACGGGGCGGTCGTTGATCGCGTTGGCCTTCTCGATGACGGCGTCGAGCTGGGCCGGGTCGTCGCAACGCAGTCCCACACACCCCATGGCCTCAGCCAGTTTCACGAAATCCGGCACGCGGGTCCCGGTCGGCTTTCCCGCGCCCCCTTCCGCGTCACCGGGGCCGGAATGCAGGATCGTGTTGGAGTAACGCTGGTTGTAGAACAGGGTCTGCCACTGGCGGACCATTCCCAGAGCTCCGTTGTTGATGATGGCGACCTTGATGGGAAGGTCGTTCAGCGCACAGGTGACCAGTTCCTGATTGGTCATCTGGAAGCATCCGTCACCGTCGATCGCCCACACCGTACGCTCCGGCCGGCCGGCCTTCGCTCCCATGGCCGCCGGCACCGCATAACCCATCGTGCCGGCCCCACCGGAATTCAGCCACGTCGCCGGTTCCTCGTACTGAATGAAATGCGAGGCCCACATCTGGTGTTGTCCGACCCCGGCCGCGAAAACCGTTCCCGACGGCGCGAGCTGCCCAATGCGCTCAATCACCTGCTGCGGCGCGAGACTGCCGTCGGCGGGCTGGTCGTAACCCAGCGGATAGGTCTTGCGCCACCGGTCCAGATCCGCCCACCACGCGGCGAGGTCGCCCATATGACCCTCGGCGTGTTCGGCCTGGACCGCCGTCACCAGATCGGCGATGACCTCCCGGGCGTCCCCCACGATCGGCACGTCGGCCAGTCGGTTCTTTCCGATCTCCGCCGGGTCGATATCCGCGTGCACGATCTTCGCCAGCGGCGCGAAGGAATCCAGCCGCCCCGTCACCCGGTCATCGAAGCGGGCGCCCAGCGCGACGATCAGGTCCGCCTTCTGGAGCGCCGTCACCGCCGCCACCGTGCCGTGCATGCCGGGCATGCCCAGGTGCTGGCGGTGGCCGTCGGGGAAGGCGCCGAGCGCCATCAGCGTCGTGGTCACCGGCGCGCCGGTCAGCTCCGCCAGCACCCGCAACTCCGCGCTGGCCTGCGCCTTGAGCACCCCGCCGCCCACGTACAGCACCGGTCTGCGCGCCTGGGTGATCAGCCGGGCGGCCTCCCGGATCTGCTTGGCGTGCGGCTTGGTCACCGGCCGGTACCCCGGCAGTTCCGTCTGCGGCGGCCACGCGAACGTCGTCCGCGCCTGCAACGCGTCCTTCGCGATGTCCACCAGCACCGGGCCCGGTCGGCCCGTGGAGGCCACGTGGAACGCCTCGGCGATCGTGCGCGGAATGTCGTCCGCGTCCGTCACCAACCAGTTGTGCTTGGTGATCGGCATGGTGATGCCACAGATGTCCGCCTCCTGAAAGGCGTCGGTACCGATGGCCTGCGAGGCGACCTGCCCGGTGATGGCGACCAGCGGCACGGAATCCATGTGCGCGTCGGCGATCGGGGTGACCAGATTGGTCGCGCCGGGCCCGGATGTCGCCATACACACCCCGACCTTCCCGGTCGCCTGGGCATATCCCGTCGCGGCATGTCCCGCGCCCTGTTCGTGGCGCACCAGTACGTGGCGGACCCGCGAGGAATCCATCATGGGGTCGTACGCGGGCAGGATCGCTCCGCCGGGAATTCCGAAGACGACGTCGGCTCCCACCTCCTCAAGCGAACGAATGAGGGACTGCGCACCCGTGACGTTCTCGGGAGTAACGGTCTGCTGTCCGTTTCGGGCCCGCGGCTGGGGATGGGGAGCCCCGGTGGCCTGCTCGGTCATCGGCATTCTCTTCTCGAAGATGAGGGGTGGTGCGGGGGTGAAAGTGCGTCAGGCAACAAAAAACCCCTCGTGCCGTGAGGCAATCGAGGGGAGCGCGTCGGGAGGAGGTCCGCAGGGCCTTTGTGGCCCTGCTCAGCCGACGCGCTGTCCAAGTACGAGAATTCGGGTGCGCATGGCTCTGACCCTCCCCCCGTCGCCTAGCGAGTGTCAAGTGGGTGGGACGGGCGTCTCATTATTTGAACGCAAGGGCGTATGTGCCAGCGGCTCGTGCCGTCGCGTTCCGTGTGATCCGCTGTGCCGCACCGGCACGGCCCCGCCCACCAGCGCGGGCGGTTCCAGCCGCTGCTCGGGGGCGCGCAGGTCGGCCATGAGGTCGGCCCGCGAGACCAGTCGCGGCTCCGGTCGCGGGAGCGGATAGTCGCCCACCGTGAGCGCGCGGCGCAGTCGGTGCTCGTCCAGCGGGCCGCAGAAGACCGTGCCCTGGGCGTGGGTGCAGCCCATGGCGCGCAGGGCCGCCAGCTGCTCGGGCAGGTCGACACCCTCGGCCGTGACCTGGGTGCCGAGGTCGTTGGCGATCCGCAGCAGCCCTGCGGTGATCTTGTAGAGCCGGGCCGACTCCAGCACGCCCTCGACCAGGGTGGGATCGAGTTTGACCAGGTCGATGGGGAGTTTGCGAAGGGCGTTGATCGCGGCATACCCGCTGCCGAACCCGTCCAGGGCGATGCGCACGCCCAGCCGGCGCAGGGCCATGAGCCGGTGCTCCAGGTCCTCCAGCGGCATCCGGGGGTCGCTTTCGGACAACTCGATGATGAGGTTGCCGGACGGGAGGCCGTGCTCGACGAGCAGGCCCTCGACCGTCTTGGGCGGGACCGCCCGGTCCGCCAGGTGGCTCGCGGGCAGCCGTACGGACACCGCCACCAGGTGTCCGGCCCGCCGCCGCCGGGCGGCCTGCCGGATGGCCTCCTCCAGCGTCCAACGGCTGAGCTCGGCGCTGCGCGCGGCGTCCTCGCCGCCACCGCGCCCGTCACTCCGACCGGCGCCGGCGCCGGTGCCGGTGACGCGGAGGAACTCGGCCGGGGTGAACAGGATGCCCTGCGCGGAGCGCCAGCGCGGCTGCGCGGACACGGCGGTGATCCGCCCGCTGTTGACGTCGACGACGGGCTGGTGCAGCAGCACGAACTCGCCGTCCTTGAGCGCCGTACGCAACCGCGTGGCCATCTCGGCGCGGCGGGCGACGTCGGCCTGCATCTGCGGCGCGTAGAGCTCGACCCGGTTCTTGCCGCCCGACTTCGCCCGGTACATCGCCAGGTCGGCGTTGCGCATCAGGTCCCCCGGGCTGATGCCGGGCTCGGCGAAGGCCACGCCGATGCTGGCGGCCACGCGCACCTCGGTGCCCTGCACGCGGTAGGGGCGGGAGAGGGCGATACGCAGCCGCTCGGCGATGTCGTGCACGCGGTACTCGTGGGCGGCGTGGTCGGGGCCACCGTCGCCCATGATGAGCGCGGCGAACTCGTCGCCGCCGAGCCGGGCGGCGACGTCACCGGAGCGCACCGACTCCTGGAGCCGGCGGGCGGCCTGGACGAGCAGTTCGTCGCCGGCCTGGTGGCCGACGGTGTCGTTGACCGCCTTGAAGCCGTCGAGGTCGATGTAGAGCACGGCGGTGCCCGCGTCGGTACGCCGTCGGCCGCCCAGCGCCTGCCGCACCCGGTGGGTGAACAGGGCCCGGTTGGGCAGGTCGGTGAGCGGGTCGTGCTCGGCGTTGTGCTGGAGCTGTGCCTGGAGCCGGACACGCTCGGTGACGTCCCGGCTGTTGAGGATCAGCCCGCCGTGGTGCCGGTTGATGGTGGACTCGACGTTCAGCCAGTCGCCGTTGCCGGAGCGGAAGCGGCACTCGATGCGGGTGGTGGGCTCCTTGCTGGGGGTGGCGGCCAGGAACCTGCGCACCTCGTGCACCACCGAGCCCAAGTCCTCGGGGTGGATGAGGGAGGCGAGCTCGGAGCCGGTCAGCTCCTCGGCGTCGCGGCCGTAGACGCCGGAGGCGGCCGGGCTCACGTAGCGCAGTATGCCGGTGGGCGCGGCGATCATGATGACGTCGCTGGAGCCCTGCACCAGGGAGCGGAAGTGGTTCTCCTTCTGCGCCAGCTCCTGGGTCAGGGTGATGTTGTCCATCAGCATGATGGCCTGCCGCACGACCAGGGCCAGCACGACGGTGCAGCCGGTGAAGAGCACGACCTGGTCCACCGCGCGGCCGTTGAGCACGTTGTAGATGATGCCCAGGACGCAGACACTGGCGGCCAGGTAGGGCGTCAGGGCGGTCAGCGAGTTGGCGATGGGGCGCCCGGCGGGCTGCGGTCGGCGTGGGCGCTCCCAGTCGTGGCCGACGTGGACGGACGCCCACGGCGCGTAGGCCAGCAGCAGGGAGCCGGCGAACCAGCCCGCGTCCAGCGGCTGACCCGAGTTGTACTGCTGGCGCAGCAGCGGCGAGGTGAACAGCGCGTCACACAGCACGGTCAGCGCGAGGGCGCCGATGGCGGTGTTGACCGCCGACCGGTTGGCCGAAGAACGCCGGAAGTGGACCGCGAGCACGACGCTGACCAGCGCGATGTCCAGCAGTGGATAGGCCAACGACAGGGCGGTGCGCGCGACGCTCTCGCCGTCGAAGCGCGCCGTGTGCGCGAGGGCCAGGCTCCACGAGAGGGTCAGCAACGACCCCGCGATCAGCCAGGAGTCGAGACTCAGGCACAGCCAACCGGCGCGGTTGACCGGGCGCTTGGCGAGCACGAGCAGGCCCACGATGGCGGGCGGCGCGAACAGCAGGAAGCAGAAGTCGGCGAGCGAGACGGAGGGCACCGGCTGCGCCAGCACCACCTCGTACCAGCCCCAGACGCCGTTGCCCAGGCCCGCCATCAGCGACGAGGCGGCGAACATGAACCACGCCGGCCGGGACGGCCCGGAGCGTGTGCGCGCGTAGAGGAAGCACGAGACGGCGGCGATCAGCGCCGCCACGCACAGCCCGAAGTCGCCCATGATCGTGGCCAGTTCGCGCGATCCCCAGCCGAGCATCGAGCCCGCCGCGTACCCGCCGCACACGAGGGTCAGGAGAAGTTGGTGCATCATTCCGGTGCCGCCGTCCGCCGCCCTCGGGCGGGCGAGCACCCCCGCCCAGGCGCTCACGACGGCACCGCCGTCAGCTCGCGAATCGCCGCGCCGCGGTTCGTCAGGCCGTGTAGTGATCGACGCGTGAGCCGCGTCGGGTCGTTCGTCCATTGGCCGTACATCGCCCGTCGCCCCCCTCGGTTCCGGTCCGTCACGCACGCCGTGCGTTTCGTGGCGTGGGTCCCCGTTCCGGACGATACACCAGGTTAGTCACTCAGGGACATAGGTCATCTACGCAGCGTAATCGAGGAGGGCGATGCCGACACTTTGCGCAATCACGCGATTCCGCAGTGTGCCGGAAGTGTGGATTCCGGGCGCTGCGGCGCTGGGATTCAGCCAGCCGTCACGACCACGTTGCGCAGGGGCTCCCCTGCCGCGAACCGGTGGAGTTGGTCCCGGAGCATCCGGCGGGCGCGTGGCAGGAAGGCGGAGGAAGGGCCACCCACGTGTGGGGTGACGAGGACCCCTGGAGCGTGCCACAACGGGTGCCCCGCCGGCAGTGGTTCGGGGTCGGTGACGTCGAGTGCCGCGCGCAGCCGCCCCGATTCCAGCTCGACGAGGAGGGCCTTGGTGTCCACGATCGCGCCGCGAGCGATGTTCACCAGCAGTGCCCCGTCCTTCATCTGGCCCAGGAAACCCGTGCTGACCAGGGAACGCGTGGCATCGGTCAGCGGCAGTGCCAAGATGACCACGTCCGCCGACGGCAGCAGCTCGGGCAGCGCCGCGAGTGGATGCACGGGGCCGCGCTCGGACTCGCGGGCAGAGCGCGCGACGCGCGCCACCCGCGCACACTCGAAAGGTGTGAGCCGGTCTTCGATCGCCGCACCGATGGCACCGTATCCGACAATAAGCACGGAACGGTCAGCCAGCGCTGGCCGAAATCCGGTGCTCCACCGCTCGGCGTCCTGGGCACGGACGAATCCGGGGATGTCACGCAGCGCAGCCAACGTGAGCGTCAGCGCGAGCTCGGCCGTGCTCGCGTCGTGGACACCGCGCGCGTTGCACAGCTGCGCCCCCGACGGCAGCGTGGCCAGCCCGGACTCCATGTGGTCAACACCGGCGGTGAGGGTCTGCACGACTCGTACGTGGGACATCCCGGCCAGCGGGCGTACGGACGCCTCCGCGCCCTTCATGTACGGAACGCCGTAGAAGACACAGCGCGCCGGATCGGTCGGGTAGTCGCGTTCCGCGTCCCAGAAGGCGTACTCCAGGCCCTCCGGCAGACCCTCGATGTCGTCGGGGGGCAGCGGGAGCCAGACCACGGGGCGGGTGGGTTCACTGTCGTATACAGGCATGACAGGAGGCTATGCGAAGGGTCTCGCGCGCAGACGTTACGTTGGGGGCCGGCACGGGAGGGGTGCGGGCAGGTGGAGCGCAGGACAATCGGTGCGGGGGCGCTGTCGGTGGGCGCCGTCGGTCTCGGGTGCATGCCCATGAGCTGGGGGTACAGCAGCTCCCAGCAGAACGGCGAGAGCTCGTTGCGCACCGTGCACGCCGCGCTCGACCGGGGCGTCAGCCTGTTGGACACCGCCGACATGTACGGCCCCTTCACCAACGAGCTGCTCGTCGGCCGCGTGCTGCGGGAGCGGCGCGACGACGCCTTCGTCTCGACCAAGTGCGGGCTGCTCGTCGGCGAGCAGCACGTGGTCGCCAACGGACGCCCCGGTTATGTGAAGCGGGCCTGTGACGCCTCGCTGCGGCGGCTCCAGACGGACCGGATCGACCTCTACCAGCTCCACCGGGCCGACCCGGAGGTGCCCGTCGAGGAGACCTGGGGGGCCATGGCGGAACTCGTCGCGGCCGGCAAGGTGCGGGCCCTGGGGCTGTGCGCGGTGGGAGCGCGCGGCGAACTGCGCCGTGCCGCCGGGCGCGCGGGGGCCACGGCGGCGGGGCGGCTCCACGACGCGACGATCCGCCAGCTCGAACGGGTGCAGCAGGTGTTCCCGGTCAGCTGTGTGCAGGCCGAGTTGTCGGTGTGGTCGCCGGAGGCGCTGGAGTCGCTCGTGCCGTGGTGCGCCTCGCGCGGCGTCGGCGTCCTGGCGGCGATGCCGCTGGGCAACGGCTACCTCAGTGGCACCCTGACGCCGGGGCAGGGTTTCGAGCCGGAGGACATACGCGCCCGCCATCCGCGTTTCACCGGGGAGATGATGGCCGCCAACCAGCCGATCGTCGTCGGCCTGCGCCGGGTGGCCGAGCGCCACGGGGCCACGGCGGCACAGGTGGCGCTGGCGTGGTTGCTCACGCGCGGCCGGCACATCGTGCCGATCCCCGGTGCCAAGAAGGAACGTTGGGCCGCGGAGAACGCGGAGGCCACGCGGCTGCGCCTGACCAACCGGGACCTGGCGGAGATCGCCGCCCTCCCCCCGGCCCGGGACTCCTGGGACTGAGCGCGCGGCGCCCGGCCCCGGCGGCGTGCGGGAGGCCGGAGCCAGGCGCGTACGGGGCGGGCGGCGACGGCGGGCGGCGAACGGGGCGGCAGGCGGCCTACGGAGCGGCGCCCGGCGCCGAAGGCCACCACCTTCTCCTGGCCGGCCACCTTCCCGTGGGCGGCCAGCCGAGCAGCGCCCCGACCCGAGGCCGGCCACTCGCCCGAAGGCCGGGGCCCCGGCCTTCGGGTGGGGCACGGTGTATAAGAAACCGGGGTCGCGGTGTGGGGCGGGTCTGTGTCGTCTGTTCTGGGGCCGTCCCCGGCCAGTTGCTCGTGTTCTACGGAAGGAACCCCTCGTGCGACGTACCGGTGTCACCGCCGCATTCGCCGCGGCCACGCTGCTGTTCGTGACCGGGTGTTCGGACGGTGGGGGCGACAACCCGCTCTTCGAGCGGTCGCCGGACGCCTCCTCCACCGGCGCCTCCTCCTCCGGCACCGACGGGCCCTCCTCCTCCGCCAGCCCCTCCCACTCCGCCGCGCCCGCGACGGGGACGGCGGAGGTGGTCGCCACGGTGGCGCGCAAGCTGGACACGCCGTGGGGGCTGGTGGAGCTGCCCGACGGCGACCTGCTGGTCTCCTCCCGCGATACGGGCAAGGTGCTGCGGATCGGGGCGGACGACGGCAAGCAGACCGAACTCGGCACCGTGCCCGGCGCCTCGCCCGGCGGCGAGGGCGGGCTCCTCGGGATCGCCGTGTCGCCCACCTTCGGCGCGGACCGCATGCTCTACGCGTACTTCACGACCGAGTCCGACAACCGCGTCGCGCGCATGATCTACGACGAGCGGCGGCCGGCGGGCCAGCAGCTGGGCGCGCCCGACACCGTCCTGAAGGGCGTCCCCAAGGGCACCACCCACAACGGCGGGCGGATCGCGTTCGGCCCCGACAAGATGCTGTACGTGGGCACCGGGGAGAGCGGGGACCGGGGACTGGCCCAGGACAAGGAGTCCCTCGGCGGCAAGATCCTGCGGGTGACGCCGGACGGGGAGCCCGCGGAGGGCAATCCGTCGCCCGACTCGCCCGTCTACTCCTACGGCCACCGCAACGTGCAGGGCCTGGCCTGGGACAAGCAGAAGCGACTGTGGGCCACGGAGTTCGGCCAGGACACCTGGGACGAGCTCAACCTGATCAAGCCGGACGGAAACTACGGCTGGCCCGAGGTGGAGGGCGAGGGGAAGGACGACGAGGCCACGGCGCGGGGCTTCGTGGACCCGGTGGAGCAGTGGAAGACCAGTGACGCCTCACCCAGCGGTATCGCCATCGTCAAGGGCTCCGTGTGGATGGCGGGGCTGGGGGGCGAGCGCCTGTGGCGCATCCCGCTGGACGGCACCCGGCCGGCGGCACGGCCGCAGGAGTTCCTCGTCAAGAAGTACGGGCGGCTGCGTTCCGTACAGGCCGCGGCCGACGGCACGTTGCTGGTGACGACGAGCAACACGGACGGGCGGGGCGATCCCGGCGACCAGGACGACCGCGTCCTTCGTCTGAAGGTGACCTGACCCGCCCCGCCCCGTGGGCCCCCAGGCCCCGTCGCCTCCTCCGCCCGCGCCGCGCGGCCACGGACGGGCCTCGCGTACGGCGGCCACGGTGCCGCGGGGCCAGCGGCGTGGGGGCCCGGGGGACGTGGCCGGTGACCGCCCGGGGGGGCGCACGGCACGGCACGCTGGTGTGTGTGGGGCGGTTACGTCGTTTCCACCGGGGTGACCAGGCGCAGGCGGTGGGCCATGGCCGCCGCCTCGACGCGGCCCGAGACCGCCAGCTTGGACAGGATGTTGGAGACGTGGACGCTGGCCGTCTTCGGGGAGATGAAGAGCTCCTCGGCTATCTGACGGTTGCTGCGGCCGACGGCGACCAGGCGCAGCACGTCGCGCTCGCGCGGGGTGAGCCGGAACGCGTCGGCCGCTTCCTCGGCGCCGGCCCCGCCGTCCGGTGGTCGCGGGCTCGCGCCCGTAGGCGCCGTCGGCTTCTCCCCGAGCCCCGACAAGCCGTCGGGTCGAGGCGACGGCGGCGCGGCCGGCACGGGGCTCTCGGAGCGGGTGGTCGGTTCGGACCCGGCGGTGACCGCGCGGCGGCTCGCGCCCCGCTCCGGCGCGCCCACGGGGCGGGGCCGACCGGCGCCCTCGCGGACCAGCGGGAGTCGGGCGCGCGCGGCCAGCAGGGTGATCGCCTCGCACAGGGGCCGCGCCGCCAGCCGCTCGGCCACCTCGTACGCCCGCGCCAGCAGCGAGGCGGCGTGTGTGCGCGCCGTGCCGACGACGGCGGGCTCGGCGGCCGGATCGGTACCCGGCGCGACGATCACACAGCTGACGGAGGCGGGCTCGGGCACCGTGACCCGGCGCGCGGCCCGGGTGGCGCCCGCCGGGGGCGGCGACGGCGCGTCACCGGCGGCCAGCCGGGCCGCGGCCCAGTGGTAGCGGGCCTGGGCGAGGTGGTACGGGCGGTCCAGGGGGGCGAAGGCGGCGGCGACCTCGCTCCAGTGCGCAGGCGTGTCACGACCCTGGGCACGCAGCAGTTCGGCGGCGACCATGAGGCCGTACGCCCGCCACACCGGCACGGGTTGGGCGAGCCGCTTGGCCGCCGCGTGGACGCGGTCCAGCGCCTCGGCCCGGCCCGGCTCCGCGACGGGCAGACCGCGCGCGTCGGCCTCCGCGCTGGCTGCGGCCAGCAGCAGTTGCCAGGCGTACCGCTGGGTGCCGACCGGGATGCCGGCCTCCAGCGCGTCGACCAGGAGGGCGCGGGCCCGGATGATGTCGCCGTCGAGCGCGGCCAGCATGAGGGCGTGCCGGGTGAGCGTGATCGTGTACTGCGGCTGCGGGTCGTGGGTGCCGTAGAACTCGCGCGCGGCCAGGTGCTGCTCGCGGGCGGTCGCCCAGTCGCCCCGGTCGAAGGCGAGTTGGGCACGCCGGTTGGCGGCCGTGCCGCGCGGCTTGGTGCCCAGGGCGAACCGCTCCGAGTGCTCCACCGCCCGCAGCGCCTCGTCCCAACGCCCCAGCGAGGTCAGCGACTCGGCCATGTTGGCGAACGTCCAGCCCTTGGTGTCCACGAGCCCGAAGCGCTTGGCCGTACGCACCCCCTCGCGGGCGACCTCGACGGCCTCCATCGAGCGGCCGACGCCCTCCAGGGCCGAGGCGAGGTTGACGTGGCAGCGGGCGATGACGCTGATGTGTCCGCCCTCGACGGCGCGGGCGGCGGCGTCGGTCATCTCACCCAGGCCGCCCTCCACGTCGCCCGAGTCGATCATCAGGCTGCCGAGTGTCACCCGGGCGTGGAGTTCCAGTTCGTCGGCGCCGACCAGGCGGGCCAGTTCCACGGCGCGCTCCGCGGTGGAGTAGTTGTCGGGCCCCGGCTCGTGCACCACGAGCCAGCCGGCGGCGGCGGCGAGCACGTCCGCGTGCACGACCGACGGCGGCAGCCCGCGCACCAGTTCCTGGGCGCGGCTCAGCTCGGACCAGCCGTTCCCGCGCGCCAGCCCCTCCATGATCTTGGAGCGCTGGGTCCAGAACCACGCGGCCCGCAGCGGGTCGTGTGTCTCGTCCACGGTGCGCAGCGCGCGCTTGGTGATGGCCAGCGCCCGCTCGCGCTGACCCGAGAGGTGCGCGGCCACGACCACCTCGGCGAGCAGGTCCAGATAGCGCAGCGCGCCGTCCTCGCACACGCCGCAGGCCGGGTAGGCACCCGCCGCGTCCATCGGCCGCTGCGCCGTCCTGATCTCGCGTGGCGCGTCCTCCCACAGCTCCATGGCCCGCTCGAGGAGTCGCAGTTGCTCGGCGTAGGCGTGCCGGCGGCGGGCCTTGACGGACGCGGCGAGCACGGCGGGCAGCGCTTTGGCCGGGTCGTGCGCGTGGTACCAGTAACTGGCGAGCCGCGCCTCGTACTCGTCCGCGCGGACGAGCGTGGGGTCCGCCTCCAGGGCCGTGGCGTACCGGCGGTTGAGGCGGGCGCGCTCGCCGGGGAGCAGGTCGTCGGTGACGGCCTCGCGGACCAGGGCGTGCCGGAAGCGGTAGCCGCTGTCGTCGTCCGTGGGCAGCAGGATGTTGGCCCCGACGGCGCCGCGCAGCGCCTCGATCAGGTCGTCCTCGCCGAGCCGGGCGACGGCCGCGAGCAGCCCGTGCTCCACGCGCGAGCCGCCCTCCGCGACGATCCGCACCACCTGCTGGGTGTCCTCGGGCAGTGCCTCGACCCGCACCAGCAGCAGGTCTCGCAGGGACTCGCTGAGCCCGGTCTGACTGCCGTCGTTGATGCTGTGGGCGATCTCCTCGACGAAGAAGGCGTTGCCGTCGGTCCGCTCGAACACCCGGTCCACCAGCCGCCGGTCGGGTTCGGTGCCGTAGATGCCGGCTATCTGGGCGTGTACCTCGGCGCGGTTGAAGCGGGCCAGCTCGACGCGGCGCACGGTGCGCATCCGGTCGATCTCGGCGATGAAGGGGCGCAGCGGGTGGCGGCGGTGGATGTCGTCGGAGCGGTAGGTGGCGAGGATGACCAACCGGGCGCGCTGCACGGAGCGGAAGAGGTAGCCGAGCAGTTCGCGGGTGGAGCGGTCGGCCCAGTGCAGGTCCTCGACGACCAGGACGAGGGTGCGCTCGGTGGCCAGTCGTTCGAGGAGGCGGGCCGTCAGCTCGAAGAGGCGGGCCCGGCCGTCCTCGTCGCGGGACTCCGGCGCGGTCTCGCCCAGCTCGGGCAGGAGCCGGGCCAGCTCGCCCTCCTGGCCGGCGGCGGCCTGGTCGAGCTCCGCGCCCAACTGCCGGCGCAGGGCGCGCAGCACGGTGGAGACGGGCGCGAACGGCAGGCCGTCGACGCCGATCTCCACACACCCGCCCAGCGCCGTGACCGCTCCCGTCGCGCGGGCGGCGGTCAGGAACTCCTCGGCCAGCCGGGTCTTGCCCACGCCCGCCTCGCCGCCCAGCACCAGCGCCTGGGGCTGCTGGGCGGCGGCACGCGCGAGCGCGTCGGCCAGGGCGTCCAACTCCTTGGCGCGGCCGACGAAGACCGAGCTGACAGACGTGATGTGCACAGAGCCGAGCATCGCACAGGGGTCCGACAACGCGTCGGTGGCGCGGTGCGGTGTGCCCGGCGGCGTACGGGGCGGGGCCGCCGCCGGTGGTGACAGGGTCGCCGGCGGAGCGCTCGACGCGGCGGTACGGGGTGTGCTTGGCGCGGCGGTACGGGGCGCGAGGCCCGGCTCCGTGTGGGGCGCGGAGTCCGGCTCCGTACGGGGCGCGGAGGCGGCGCGGGGCACGGGGCCCGGCGTTGTGTGGGGGCCGGGGTCCGGCTCCGTGCCGTGATCGGGGTGCGCGCTCGCGTGGGGTGCGGGGTCGTCTCCCGTGACGGGGGCGGCCCCGGGCGGGGTGTCGGACACGTTCGGGACTCCGCTGGCGGGACGGGAGGGCGGGGGTGGTGCCCCGTACGGAGCCGTGGGGTGAGGTGGCTCCGTACGGGGCGACGGGGCGGACTCGGGTCAGGGAGCCCCGTCAGGCGGTGGCGCGGCGCGGCGGGGCCGCGCGGCGGTCTCTGGGCGTACTCACCCGGCCCTTCGTTTCGTCGCCCCCGGAGTGGCGAGCGGCGCCGCCCCGGGTGGCCTCGCGGGTCCGGCGGGCGGTGGCCGCCTCACGGATCAGGTCGTGCTGGCGAAGCTGGTGCAGTTCGTGGTGGAACATGCGGGCTCTCCTGGCGTGGTGGTGGTCCGGCGGCGGGGACCGGGTGGGCCCCGTCTCCGGCAGGTCGTCGACGTGCTTCCACCCTGGCGGCTCAGGCGGGTGCGCCACATCGGGAGAGTGCCTGATTTCCCGGCGTCCAGGGGCCTTAGGCCGCCCGCCTTAGAACGCCCGACGACAGTCCGGGGCCCCGCCCGGGGCCTTAGGTCCGGCGGCCACGGAGCGGGGCGTACCCCACGACCTAGGGCACCTACGCCCGCGGACCGAGGAGCGGCGTAGTCCGCTGGTCCGAGGCGGCCCCGGGCGGCCTGAGGTCCCGGGCCGGGGCGGCCGGTAGGACCGGGGCGCAGCCGTGCGGGCGGGGCGGGGCGTACGGGGCGGGGCGTACGGGCCGGAAGAGGTTACCGAGCGGGGCGCGCGGGGCGGGGCCGGGACGTGCGGGGGGGGGCGGCGGGCCGAGGGAGGGGAGGGGTGGAACGGGGGTTACGGGGCGGCGGGGTCCGCTCCGTCGGCGTGGGCGCCGGGCGCGGCGCTCAGCTCCACCAGAGGTGGAACGTGGTGGGCGGCGAGCGCAGGGCGGCCAACTCGGCCGCCAGCTCGGGCGCGGCGGTCTCGATCCGCTCCCCCGCCACCAACGGGGCGGAGCTGTAGACCTTGCGTGGCGAGAAGTCCCCTCCCGGACTGGCGCCGGGGGCGGGGTCGGTCGTGACCCCGTAGGCGGTGTGGTTCGTCGCGGATCATGGCGGCGTCCGCGCGCGTGGCGGGGCAGGCGTCGAGCGCGGACCACAGGTCCGCGTCCGTCATCCGCGCCAGTTCGGCGGGGGTGAACGGGGTGCTGTCCAGGAGCCGGCCGGCCAGTCGCCGGACCACCGAGGCCGGGCCCACGTTGTCCCGCGAGGTGTGCGGCCGGGCCTCGGCGCGGACCAGGTCCCCGAGCACGGCGGCGCCCTCGCGGTCGGTGGAGGGCGCGGCCCCCCGCAGGGTGAGCCGGCCCCACAGGGCGGCCGGGTCGGTCGCGAGGTGCCCGACGGCGCGGCCGTTGCGCGCGTACGGGTCGAGGTGGTCCAGGTGGAGCAGGCCGGTGCGGTCGCTCAGCGGGGAGGGCGACCACGCGGCGAGCGCGGCGAGGATCGCCTCGACGGGGACCGCGTGCTCGGCCAGGACGGAGCGCGGGGGGCTCGGCGCGGAGCGGCCGCGCGCCGATGGTGTGGTGGTCGAGGCCGGCCAGGCCCTCGGCGGTGTGGCTGAGCGGCGGGTGTCCGACGTCGTGCAGGAGTGCCGCGGCTCGCAGGGCCTCGTCGTCGGGGCGGAAGTGCGCAACCAGCGCGAGCACCCCGAGGGTGTGTCCCACCGCGAGTACGAGTGGAGGGTGCTGAGCGTCGAGGCGCCGGCGTGGGCGACGGCGGGCAGGCGCCGCAGCGGCGCCGTGCGCACACGTCCACTTCCACCGGGTTGAGGCGGACGGGCACGCGCCACAACGGGTCGGTGAGGACCGGGGACAGGCCCGCCCCGTTGGTCCGCGTGGCCCGCGCGGCGGTGTCGCCCGAACCCGGCGACGAGGTCCGGTCGACGGGGCTGACGCGGCTGGCAGAGCCGACGGGGCTGTCCATCGGGCCCGCTCTGGGCAGCTCCGTCGGCCCGTCAGGGGGCGACGAGGCACGGGGCACGGGGCACGAGGCGTCGAGACACGGAGCGACGGAGCACGGGGCGACGCGGCGGCACGGTACGGGGCGGTGGGGACGCGACAGCGGACGTGGGGCCGGGCTAGCGCGCGGCCGGGTCACGTGGCGCGTCCTTCGCCCCGTCCCGTCCACGCGGCCTCGGCAGGCGCTCGGGGCCGGGGGCCGCCCGCGGTATGCCGGTGACGCCGGCCAGGGCGGGTTCCCTCGACGTGGTGGCGGGCTCCACCGGGTCGGGTGGGGCGGCTCGCTCCGGTGGTTCGATGCTGAGCCGGGGCAGCCAGCGGTCGAGCCAGCCGGGCAGCCACCAGTTGGCGCCGCCCAGCAGATGCATCAGGGCCGGGACCAGGAGCGTGCGCAACACGAACGCGTCCAACGCGACGGCGACGGCCAGGCCGATGCCGAACATGGCGATGATGCGGTCACCACTGAGGACGAAGGCGGCGAAGACGGCGATCATGATGATGGCGGCCGAGTTGATGACCCGGCTGGTTTCGGCCAGTCCGACGCGCACGGCGCGGCAGTTGTCGCCGGTTTCCCGCCACTCCTCGTACATCCGGCTCACCAGGAACACCTGGTAGTCCATCGACAGACCGAACAGCACGGAGATCATGATCACGGGCAGGAAGGGTTCGATCGGGCCGGCGCTGCCCAGGCCCAGGAACTCGCTGCCCCAGCCCCACTGGAAGACGGCGACGATGACGCCGAAGGAGGAGGCGACGGCTGCGATGTTCATGACGGCGGCCTTGACGGGGATGCCGACGCTTCGGAAGGCCAGCAGGAGCAGCAGGCAGCCGAGCCCCACCACGACCCCCACGAACAGCGGCAGCTTGCCGACGATGACCTCGGCGAAGTCGTCGTAGCTGGCGGTCAGGCCACCGACGTGGACCTCCAGCGAGGTACCGCGTTCGGCCGCCGGGATCACCTCGCCACGGAGCCGGTCGACCAGTTCGCTGGTCTGCTGGGACTGCGGGGACGTGGTGGGGATGACGGTGATCACGCCGGTGTCACCGCTGCTGGGGGTGGCCCTGTCGGCGTCGGCCGGGCCCTGGACGGAGGCGATGCCGTCGGTGTGCCGGAGGGTGTCCTCCAGCCGGTTGAGGGCCACCCGGTCGGCGGCCCCGTCGAGGTGGGCGACCAGGGTCAGGGGCCCGTTGGTGCCGGGCCCGAATCCGCTCCCGGCACCGGGGGCCGCGTCGTCACGGCCGTCGGCCGCGCCCGGGTCCGCCCCGTCCCGGCCCGCCCCGTCTCCGGCGATGAGGTCGTACGCCTGCCGCGTGGTCGAGGTCAGCGGGTTGTTGCCCTGGTCGGAGGTGCCCAGGTGGAGCGAGAGGGTGGGCAGGGCCAGGACGAGCATGACGGCGGCGGCCAGGCCGCCGAGCAGCCGGGGGTGGCGCTCGACGAACCCGGACCAGCGGGCGGCGAGCCCGGTCTGGGGCGCGGGCCGGCGCACGCCCGTCGCGAGCCGGCGCCGTTCGCGGCGGCTGAGCGCGCGGGGCCCGATGACGCCGAGCAGTGCGGGCAGCAGTGTGACCGACGCGGCGACGGTGAGTACCACGGTCAGCGACGCGGCGATGGCGACGCCGTTCAGGAAGCTCAGTCGCAGGATCAGCATGCCGAGCAGGGCGACGCAGACGGTGCCGCCGGCGAAGACGACGGCGCGCCCCGTGGTGGCCACGGCGCGCTCGGCGGCCTCGTGCACGGACAGTCCGGACCTGAGGCCCGTGCGGTGTCGGGTGACGATGAACAGCGCGTAGTCGATGCCCACGCCGAGGCCGATGAGCATGCCCAGCATGGGCGCGAAGTCGGCGACGGTCATGACGTGTCCGAGCAGGGTGATGCCCAGCGTGGCGGTGCCCACCGCGACCACGGCCGTGACGATCGGCAGCAGGCTGGCGGCGAGCGAGCCGAAGGCGACGAAGAGCACCACGGCGGCCACGGCGATGCCGATGAGCTCGCTGAGGTGGGTGTCGGCCTTCTCGGTGAGCGCGATGGCGCTGCCCCCGGCCTCGACCCGGAGCCCGTCACCCGCGGCGGCCCTGGCCTCGGTCACGACGGCGCGCGCCTGGCTCGCCGGCAGGTCGTCGGCGGGCCGATCGAAGGTGACGGTGGCGTACGCGGTGTGCCCGTCGGGGCTGATCTGCCGCGCCCCGTTCGGCTCCGTGTAGGGGCTGCCCACCGCGGCCACGCCGGGCAGGTCGGCGATGCGCTCCAGCGCGCGGCCCATCCTGGCCTCGACGCCGGCGGAGTCGACCGGTTCGCGCCCCGTGTCGGTGTGCCACACGACGCGGTCGCTGTCGCCCGCCTGGTCGGGGAACGCCCGCGCGGCCAGGGCGGTGGCCTTGGCCGACTCGGTGCCGGGCACGTCGTAGTCGTTGGAGTACGCGGCGCCCGTCACGGCGGCGGCGGCGCCGGTGCCCGCGAGGACGGCCAGCCACAACACGATGACGACGAGGCGGCGTCTGAGGCACCACCGGGCGAGTGCGGCCATGGAGTGCGGGTCGCTTCCGGTTTGTGCACCGCTCACCGCCGGGGAGCCGGGGCCGGGAAGCGCGCGCGGAGGAACGGGTGGGCACCGGACCCGCCGCCTGCCGACGAAGGAGCGGCGGGTCCTGCGCTGCACTCTGGCAGCCCACGGAGATCCTTTGACCGCTTTGTGGGTTACCCCACATACGACCCGGGATGAGCGGTTGGCGCCGGCCCGGAGGGGGCCGTTCCCCTCTCGTCGCCGGCGCCCGGCTCGGCGCGCCCGGCTCGGCACGGGTCAGCCCGTCACCGACTCCGCCCCGTTCTCGATGTGACCCATCAGACGGCGCTGGAAGGTCTCGTCCTCCGCGACGGTCAGCGCCAGGTCGTACCAGCCGTGCGCGCCGCCCGTCGGGAACGGCAGGGTGCGCGTACGGCCCGGGGCCAGTGTGACGGTGCGCGGCGCGGTCCTCGCGTACGCCAGCGGCTTGAGGGTGAAGGTCAGCGGGGTGTCACCGGCGTTGTGGAGGGACAGGTGCAGTTCGCGGCGCCGCTCGTCGATCCGGCTGCGGACCACGGTGGCCGCCGCCGCGCCACGGGCGCTGCCGGCGAACTCACGGCGGAAGCCGCCGGGCCCGGTGAGGGTGAAGCGGTACGCGCCGTTCTTGATCGGCACGTTCCAGGTCCGCTCCGCGCCGTGTCCGCCCCGTGTGGGCTCCGTGCCCACGGCGGCCTGGGCCCCGTCCTCGGGGTCCGGGGCGTACGCCGCGTCGGCCCCGTCCGGCGCGGCCCCGTGCTCCGTGTCCGCCCCGTACGCCCCGTGGTGGCGCCCCGTGCCGGGCACGTCGCGGTGCTGGGGCGTCGCGTACTCGTCGGCGTACGGGTACAGCGCCAGGTGCGCGCTGGAGCGGCCGGCGTTGCGTAGCGCGAGCCGGAAGACGGCCGCCCCGGCGTCCAGCCGCCCGTCCGCGTCCGGCCCGTACGGCAGCGGGCGGGCGGGGCGGGTGCCGCGCTCCGGTTCGGGCAGGCGCTGGTCCGCCGGGGGCTGGGGACGCCAGCGCCCGTCGAAGGGCGGGATCGGGCCCGGCCGCTCCACCTGGGGCAGCCTGCGGCGGCGCGAGAAGTCGAACGCGGACGTGAGGTCGCCGCACACGGTGCGGCGCCACGCGCCGATGTTGGGCTCGCGCACGCCCAGCCAGCGCTCCATGAAGCGGACGATGGAGGTGTGGTCGAAGACCTCCGAGCAGGCGTAGCCGCCCACCGTCCACGGCGAGATCACCAGCATCGGCACCCGGATGCCCAGCCCGGTCGGCTGCCCCTGCCAGAACTCGCCGTCCGTCCCCGCGGGCGGAACGGGCGGCGGCACGTGGTCGTAGAAGCCGTCGTTCTCGTCGTAGGTGAGGAAGAGCGCGGTGTGCCGCCACACGTCGGGGTTCTTGCCGAGAGCGTCGAGCACCTTGTAGACGAGGGTGGCGCTGGCGACCGGTGAGGAGGCGCCCGGGTGCTCGGAGTCGGCGGCCGAGGGCACGATGTAGGAGACCTCGGGCAGCTTGCCGGCGGCGACGTCGGCGGCGAAGGCGGTGGCCGTCGTGCCCGGCTCGCCGCGCCGCAGGGCGCGCTCGAACAGGCTCCGCTCCCTCGCCCCCAGCGCCGTGAGGCCCTCGTCGAGGAGTGCGCGGAGCCGGGTGCGGCCGGCCTCGTCCGCGGCGGCGAGCCTGTCGTAGTAGGCGGTCATGTTCCGCACGCCCTCGACCTTGGCCAGGGCCTTGCGCGCGACCGCCTTGAAGCTCGCGTAGAACTCCAGGTTGTTGTCGGTGAAGTTGTCCCACTCCTGGTAGACGCGCCAGGAGTGGCCGGCCTTCTCCAGTCGCTCGGCGTAGGTGGGCCAGGCGTAGCCGGGGTGGGTGTCCTCGGCGTACGCGTCGTTGCCCACCGCGCGCGCCCCGCTCGGCTCGAAGCCGGTCCACCCGCTGACGAGGTGGTTGCGGTTGGGGCTGGTCGAGGAGTGGATGGAGGAGTGGTACGCGTCGCAGACGGTGAACGTGTCGGCGAGTTCGTAGTGCAGCGGGATGTCCGACCGGTCGTAGTACGCCATCGTCGCGGCGGTCTTCGCGGTGACCCAGCGGTCCATCCAGCCGTCGTGCCACGCCTTCGCGCCGCCCTGCCAGCTGTGGTCGAGGTCCCCGATGTACTGGAGCTCCTTCCGCTGCGCCGCCGCCGCGCCACGCACGCCGAACGGCAGCACGGTGCCGACGCCGAGTGCGCCGGGCTGCTCGAAGACGTTGCCGCCACGGGGCAGTTCGATGGCGTTGCGGTCGCCGAAGCCGCGCACGCCGCGCAGCATGCCGAAGTAGTGGTCGAAGGAGCGGTTCTCCTGCATCAGCACCACGACGTGCCGGATGTCGTGCAGCCCGTCACCACGGTGGCGCTCCGCGCCCTGGGCGGCCAGCGCCTCCTGGAGCGAGGGCGGCAGCAGCGAACCCGCCGCGGCGAGCCCCGCCCCGCCCGCCCCAAGTGCCAGCGCCCGCCTGCGAGATATCTCCGATGCCACGCTCTTCCTCCTGATCAGCGGTCAATGGTCCGCCTTCGCACCATTGGCAACGTACGGTGGGGACCGTACTCCAGCCGCATGGCAGGCGGGAGGTAGCGAAGTGGCGCACCGGTGAACGGGGCACAGTCACGCCCGAGCCCCTCACCCCGTCCCACCGGGGCCGCGTACGCATCCACGGGGCCGACCCACCGCCCGGGGAACGGGGCGGTGGAGCCCGTGCGGAACGCCGGGGCGGGCGGCGCGCTCGCGTGGGGCACGGGGCGACGGCGGGGCGGGCCCCGTGCCCGGCCGTGGAGGTCCGAACGTCGGGCTACGGAGCTTCGGAACCCGTACGCGGCACCAGGCATCAGGCGCCAGGCATGAGACCCAACGGGCCCGCACGGGCCGCCGGCCGGCGGGTCCCGCACGGAGCGGGCGGCCCCCACGGGGCGACGGCCCTCACGGGGCAGGCGGCCCTACGGAGCGCGGGTGACAGACGCCGCACCCCGAAGCCGCGCGAAGGCGTGCCCGCGCGGGGCGGCGATGCGGAACGCTCGCACGGGGCACGGGGCACGGGGCACGGGGCACGGGGCACGGAGCACGGAGCAACGGGGCGAGCTCTGTGCGGTAGGGCGAGCCTCTCCGCGGTGGAGCGTGTGCCTCGGATGCCGACGGAACCCCGGCTCGGATGACGGGGCGTCAGGTTCTCCGTCGCGGGGCTACGGAGCGGCCAGGCGCGGTGCGACGCGTGGGCACGGCCCGGACGCGGGCACGGAGCCCCACGGGGCGCGGTCCGCACGAGCATGGCGCCACGCGGGGGCGCGGAGCCACGCGCGGGCGCGGCGCAGGCGCGGGCGCGGTCCGGACAGGGGCACGGAGTCACACGGGGCCCGCCTGAACGGGGTGCGGCACTCTGCGGGGAGGACGGTCCGGAGAGGCAGGGCCCGCGTGGGGCGTGGGGCGGCCCCGGCGCGTCGCCGTTGGGGCTCGGCCGCTCCGGCCGAGTGCCCCGACGATGCGGGGCCCTGTACGGGGCCCGGTTCGTCCGGCGCGCACCCTCTCGACCGGCCTGGCCGGGGGCCCGCCCGGTCAGGCCCGCGCTTGACCTTCACATCCATGGCAACCCCTAGCATCGCGCCGTACGTGATCTTGAGGGAACGGAGTCGAGCCATGCCTGGAGCGGTCGTCATCGGAGCGGGGCCGGGAATCGGACAGGCCGTCGCGCGGCGGTTCGCACGCGAGGGACTGCCCGTCGCGCTCGTCGCGCGGTCCCGGCGGACACTGGACGAGGTGGCGCGAGAGGTCCAGCCCGTGGCCGACGCGGCGGCCGGCGACGGAGCGCGACCGGGTGCCTCCGTCGCCGCGTTGATCGCGGACGTCACCGACGAGGCGGCGCTGCGGGCCGCGCTCGACGCGGCGGCTGACCGGTTCGGGCCGCCGGACGTCGTGGTCTACAACGCCGCGGTCGTCCGCTCCGACCGCGTCGGCGAACTGGACGCGCGGGCCCACCTGGACGCCTGGGCCGTCAACGTGGTGGGCGCGCACACGGCCGCCGCCCACGTGGCGCCGGGGATGGCCCGGCGCGGCAGCGGCACCTTCCTGGTCACCAGCGGCATGCCGCAGACGGTGCGGGAGTTCGTCAGCCTCTCCCTCGGCAAGGCCGGCGTCCGCGCGCTGGTCTCGCTGCTCGACCAGGAGTACGGGCCGGCCGGCGTCCACGTGGCGGCCGTGACCGTGGACGGGCCCGTAGCCCCGGGCACGGCGTTCGACCCGGACGCCATAGCCGAGCACTACTGGCGGCTGCACACCCAGCCGCGCGCCGCGTGGGAACGCGACGTCCTGTTCGCCGGAGACCCCGTCGCCTGACATCGCGGCACCCTCATATGGCGGCCCCCGCGTTCACGACGCGGACGGCACGCTGGCCGCACGTCCAGCACGAGCCAAGCCACGAGCCAGAGCCACGGGCCAGACAGCGGGGCCGCAGGGGGCGAGCGGCCGGCCCCCTCCGGCCCCGCACACCGGCTCCGTACACCCGACGCCCGCCCGACGCCCGCCTGCCCTGTCCGAGGCCGACACCCGTCGACGAGCACGCCGCGCCCCGCCCGGGAGCCGCGCCTCACCCCGTCGGGGCGCGACCACCAGCCAGGGCGCGACCAGTCGGGGCCTGGCCAAACGCCGGAAGGGTGCCGCGAGGTGAGGCGCCCCCGAGCGCCGAGGCACCACGGTGGGCGGGGGCGTCGCCAGGCGCCGACCCGGCGGCCCTCCGTACGGGGCGATCCAGCGGGCCCCACGGAGCGGCCGGCCCGGGCCCGGGAGTCGAGCCGAGCCCGGGAGTCGAGCCCCTTAGATCGTTCGCCGGCGCGGCAGCGGCGCGAGGCCCGCGAACCGCGCCCCCCACCAGGGGTATCGCCGCCGCAGTCCCGTGGCCAGCAGCAGTCCGCCGAGCACGCCGCCCACCGACGTCCCGACGAACAGCGCACTGGTCTGCGACGCCAGCGCCTCCGTACCGGCCTCCGGCGCCAAGACTGAGCAGCAGGAGCTGGAGCGGCGAGGTCAGCGCCCCGTGAAGAGGGCGGCCAGCATCACGCACGCGACCAGCGCGACGTACGGCACATCACCGGTCCAGACCTGTGCGGCGACGACGAGCGGTGCGACGCCGTGCCCGAGTTCGGCGGCGATCAGCGGGGGCGCGGGCCACACATGTCGCCCCCGCGTCCGCCGAGCCAGGCGGCGACGGCGCCCGCGCACCCCATGAACGTGAGGGCGACATCGTCGGGGCCGGTGCCCCGTTCGGCCGCACGCAGCACCGGGAAGACGTACGTCCTCCGCACTATGCCGCCCGACGCGGCAACCGCGATGGCGGGCACGCGCACCAGGCCGAGTACGGGGCGCCGCCGCGTGGCCGCCAACCACCCCCGCGGCCCCACCGCCCCGTTCCGCCTCTGCCCCGCTCCGACTCTGCCCCGTCCGTCGCAGCACGCGGCCCGACCGTGGCATCCCCCGCCGCGACGAACCCGCCCGCGCCTACTCCCCCACACGGCCCCGAGCCGGCATCACCCGCACCGCCGTACGACCGCGCCCCAGCGGCGGCCGACCCCGCACCACCGCCCCCCGTACACCGCCCCCAGGGACAACCGCCCCCGCACCACCCGCCCCCACACTCGCCTCGCCCCGGCCTCGTCGACCCCGTACGCGCCCTCGCGCCGACCCCGTTCCACCCGCCAGGCGGCCCCGCTTCAACGGCCGGCCCGGCGACAGCCGCCCCGTCCCCCGGCTTTCCCGCGCCAGCGGCCTGTGCCGTGGCGAGCGCCCCGTCACGCGGCTCCGTTCCCGTGGCGGCCGTCGGCGGCGGGACGCCTCCCACCGCCGCCCCCCGTGGCACCCCCCGCCGACCTCGCGTCAGGCGTGGCCGACGCGCCGCACCAGGCGAGTGCCTCGGGCCCCGCGACGAAGAGCATCGTGGCCCGCCAGCCGTGGTGACCGCCGATCCGGGTGCCCAGCGGTGCGGCCGCCGCCGGGGAGACGGCCAGACCCGCGATGACCAGACCGAGCCAGGTACCGGCCGCGCTGGCGGGCGGGGGCGGTGGTCGCGGCGATCGCCAGCGCGGCCGGTGCGATCGTGGCGGCGGCGGGTGCGGCCGACACCCGTAGCGCCAGCAGCACCCCGTACGGTGGCGCCACGGAGGCCACCAGACTGAGCGCGACGAACGCGGCGAGCCCGCCCAGCGGCACGCCCCGCCGCGAGCACGGCGCGACTCAGGACGGCGACGACGGGGGTGCCGATGCCGTAGGTGCGGGCGAACGCGGCGACGCGACTGCCCCGCGTCGGCCTCGCTGACGTGCCGGTCGGCGGCGATGTCGGGCAACACGCCGGCGATGGCCATGCCGTCGGTACCGACCGCGAACGCGGCCGGCGCCAGCGGGAGGACTCGGCTGATCGGCGTGACCCCCACACCCGCGCACCCCCGCCCCCGCGCGCCCGGCCCACACGGCGGTGTCGGCCGTCAGGGCTGCCTCCGTGCCGCCCGGGCGATCCGCGACCCGCAGGGCCGTGTCGTACCGGACGAGCCCCCGCCGCCGCCCGCGACGCCGACACGGTGCGCTCGGCGACGGCCTACGGGGCGGCGGAGTGCCCGATGGTGGGATGGCCGGGACCCGGCGGCGGCACCGTGGTCGACGAGCGGGCCTCGTCGACGTGGTGGGCCAGCCGGTCGCGGAGGCCGTGTGGGGCCGCGGTACGGGCGTCCAGGATGGCCAGTCGCTCGGTGGCCGCGCGCAACCGCGCGTCGCACACCGTGCTCGCCCGCGGCGGCACGTCCAGGCACTCCCGCCCCAGGGCGGGGCGAACGTCCTCGACGGTCAGGCCCGCGCCCAGCAGCTCGCGCGGGTTGGCGGCTCGGACGCCGTCGAGGGCGCCGTACTGCCGGTACCCGTTGGCGGCCCGTTCGGGTGCGAGCAGACCCCGCTGCTCGTAGTAGCGCATCGCGGGGGGTGACGCCGGCGCGTTGGGCCAGTTCCCCGATCCGCATCCGGGTCTCCTTCGTCATGGAGGGAGGCTAAAAGGTCGTCGTCAGCGTCGGGGTCAGCTTCCGGGCGCGCCGACCGCTTCTCCGCTCCGCGTGGTCGGGGCGCCCGAATCGCCACCGCGACGGGTGATAGAAATAACTCCCGCAATTGCCCTGCCAGTTGACTCGCACATCACGGGCGCCATTTTCCGATTCGTTTCTTTTCTGGGGGATATAACCCCCGGATCGCGGGGGAAAGCGGACGGTTCACCGGCGCCCGGCACAAGGGAATTCCATGACCCAGCCGCCTCCTCTCCCTCCGGGCCCGCCCCCGAACCAGCCGCCCCCCGGCGGCTACGGCTACCCGCCCCCGCCCCACCCGGGCGTCGACACGCCGGGCGGCGCGGGCGGCGGCGTACCGCCCTACCCGGGCGCGGGCGCGCACCCCGCCGGAGCGGGTCACCAGGCCCCAAGTGGCATCACTGGGGCGAGTGTTGTCCCCGGAGACGGACCGCACCAGAGTGCCGGGCGCGGTGCGGGGCGCGGCGATCGCCGGCGCCGGAAGAACCGCGTGCCCGCGCTCGTCGCCGGGGTGGCCGCCGCGGCCCTGGTGGTGGCCGGCGGCATCTGGTTCGCCGTGTCCGGCGATGAGTCGGCGGGCGACTCCGGCACGAAAGAGCCACCCGAGGCGCGCATTCTGCACGAGATTCCGACACCCAAGGTGGGGAAAGACCCGATCATGGTGGAGGGCATGTGGACGACCGACCGTAATTTCGTGAAGGCGGGCGTCAACAAGGTCACCGGATATCCACGCGCGGGCGGCACGGCGCAATGGGAAATACCCCTGGACGGCGAACTCTGTTGGACCACGCCCCACATCAGCGCGGACGGTCTGACGCCGGTGCTGTTCCGTGACACGGACGCGGACAACCCGGTCTGCACCCAGGTCGGCCTGCTCGACCTGCGCAAGGGCGAGCTGCGGTGGCAGCACGAGGTCACCGGCGAGTACGGGTCGCGGGTGATGTTCGACGAGGTGACCATGGGCGGCGGCACCATCGCGGCCGGCGGCTCCGACGGTGGTGCCGCCTGGTCGGTGGACGGCACCGCACTGTGGAAGCCGGCAGAGGACGCGGACTGCCGCGACGTCGGCTACGGCGGCGGCCCCAGGCTGGTCGCGGTGCGCCGCTGCGGGGACATCGCCAGCCCCGACGTCGACGTCCAGAGCCTGGACCCGAGGACGCGGAAGGCGAAGTCCACCTACTCGATGCAGACGGGCGTCGAGTACCTGCACGTGGTCTCGACCGACCCGCTCGTCCTCGCCGTCGAGGACGAGCGCAAACAGTCGACGGGCGTCACCGACCTGCTGGCCGTCGACGACAGCGGCACCCGGGGCACGCTGCGCGGCGCGGTCGAGATGGGCGACGACCGGTACGAGATCGACTGTCAGCCGTCGGTGGTGGAGAGCTGTGCCGAGGTCGCGGTGAGCAAGGCGCACGACGCGGTCTTCCTGGCCACGGAGCAGGACGTGGAGGCGGAGACCATGAACGAGGTCGTCGCCTTCGACCTGCGCACCGGCAAGGAGTCCGGCCGTACGCCCGGCTCCGCCGACGCCAACCTGCGCGTCCTGGGCCTGGACGAGAAGGGCGCGGTCCTCGCGTACCAGGAGACCACTCTGGGCGGTGCCGGCGGCGCCGTCTGGAGCGTCGACCCCCGTACGCACCGCAAGCGGCAACTGCTGCGCAACGGCGCGGCCGGCCGGGACACCGAGGCGTCCTTCGAAGCCGGCGGCCAGGTGCACTACGCGCGTGGACACCTCTACCTGGGCCAGAAGCTCATCAGCGCGCCCGACGACCCGGCGGACAGGAACGGCCCGCTGGCCATCGTCATCGGCACGACGTGACAGAGGGCGCGGGACGCTTCGGCGACGTGGCCTACGCGCGTAGCCCTCGGGCCCCCGCCGGGCCGGTGCGCGGGGCGCCCGCCCCAGGCCACCTCCGGGGCGGGCCCCGCCCCGCGCCGACGCGCCACGCCCCCCTGCCGCCTGCGCCCCGTATCCCGTGATGCCGCGCCCTGTAGGCACCGTGCCGCCCTCGGACACGCGGCGGCGGCGGGCCCCGTGGGGACCCGCCGCCGTGGGTGGCGCGGTGGCGTACGGGGCGCGACGGGCCGGCCCCCCGGGGGGGCTGAGCCGTCACGCCCCGTACCGCTACTCCGTCACGCCGAGCCGCTCCAGGATCAGCTCGCGCACCCGGGCCGCGTCCGCCTGGCCACGGGTGGACTTCATGACCGCGCCGACCAGCGCGCCGGCGGCGGCGACCTTGCCACCGCGAATCTTGTCCGCGATGGCCGCGTTGCCGGCGATGGCCTCGTCCACGGCGGTGCCCAGCGCGCCCTCGTCCGAGACGACCTTCAGGCCGCGCCGGTCGACGACGGTGTCCGGGTCGCCCTCGCCGGCGAGAACGCCCTCGATGACCTGGCGGGCCAGCTTGTCGTTGAGCGCGCCCTCGGCGACCAGCGCCGCCACCCGGGCGACCTGGACCGGGGTGATGGCCAGCGCCGTGGGGTCGACGCCCTCCTCGTTGGCGCGCCGCGCCAGCTCGCCCATCCACCACTTGCGGGCCGACGCCGCGTCGGCGCCCGCCTCGATGGTGGCGGTGATCAGGTCGATGACGCCCGCGTTGAGGACCGACTGCATCTCGTGCTCGGAGATGCCCCACTCCTCACGCAGCCGGTTGCGCCGCACGCGCGGCAGCTCCGGCAGACCCGCGCGCAGCTCCTCGACCCACTCCCGGGCCGGCGCCACGGGCACCAGGTCGGGCTCGGGGAAGTACCGGTAGTCCTCGGCCTCCTCCTTGATCCGCCCGGAGGTGGTGGACCCGTCCTCCTCGTGGAAGTGGCGGGTCTCCTGGAGGATCGTGCCGCCGGCGTCGAGGACGGCCGCGTGCCGCTGGATCTCGAAGCGCGCGGCCCGCTCGACGGAGCGCAGCGAGTTGACGTTCTTGGTCTCCGAGCGCGTGCCGAACTTCTCGACGCCCCGAAGGCGCAGCGAGAGGTTGACGTCGCAGCGCATCTGGCCCATCTCCATGCGGGCCTCGGAGACACCGAGCGCCTTGATGAGCTCACGCAGCTCGGCGACGTACGCCCTGGCGACCTCCGGCGCGCGCTCCCCCGCTCCGACGATCGGCTTGGTGACGATCTCGATGAGCGGGATGCCGGCGCGGTTGTAGTCCAGGAGGGAGTGCGAGGCGCCGTGGATGCGGCCGGTGGCGCCACCCACGTGGGTGGACTTGCCCGTGTCCTCCTCCATGTGGGCGCGCTCGATCTCGACGCGGAAGACCTCCCCGTCCTCCAGCTGGACGTCCAGGTAGCCGTTGAAGGCGATCGGCTCGTCGTACTGCGAGGTCTGGAAGTTCTTCGGCATGTCCGGATAGAAGTAGTTCTTCCGGGCGAATCGGCACCACTCGGCGATCTCGCAGTGCAGCGCGAGGCCGATCTTGACGGCGGACTCGACGCCGACGGCGTTGACCACCGGCAGCGAGCCGGGCAGGCCGAGGCAGGTGGGGCAGGTCTGCGCGTTCGGCTCGGCGCCCAGCGTCGTCGAGCACCCGCAGAACATCTTGGTCTTGGTGCCGAGTTCCACGTGCACCTCAAGCCCCATCACGGGGTCGTAGGTGGTCAGCGCGTCCTCGTACGACACCAGTTCAGTGACGGTCACGGAAAACTAACCCTCTCAGCCCAGCAGGACGTCGTCGTCGCCGAGCCGCTTGAGCTCGCGGAAGAGCAGTGCGACGCCGGTGGCGATGGCGGCGGCGGAGACCACGGCGTCCACGAGCTGCAGCGTGTCGTTCTCGTAGCGGGCCTTCTTGCCCTGCTTGATGACGCTCACCGCGCCGAACAGGGTGGTGCCGATGGAAAGGTAGAGGCCGGGCTTCGACTTCTTGAACCCCTTGGCCTTCTCAAGCTTGCCACTCACAGGCTGCTCCTCTTCGCTTCCTGACCCGCGTGGTGCGGCGGGGCGGATGTCGTGGTCGGGTGCGACCCGGTGGCCGTACGCGCGACGTTCACAGGGACCACGGAGACGGCGCTCACAACGACGGCGCCTCCTCCAACAGATGATGACCCCAGCGCTCGACGAACGCCGCCTCGACGGCGGCGCCCACCCGGTAGAGCCGGTCGTCGGCCATGGCCGGGGCGATGATCTGCAGGCCCACCGGCAGGCCGTCCTCGGGCGCGAGCCCGCACGGCAGCGACATCGCCGCGTTACCCGCCAGGTTGGACGGAATGGTGCACAGGTCGGCCAGGTACATCGCCAGCGGATCGTCCGCGCGCTCACCGATCGGGAAGGCGGTGGTCGGCGTCGTCGGCGAGACCAGCACGTCCACCGAGGCGAAGGCCCGCTCGAAGTCGCGCGTGATGAGCGTGCGGATCTTCTGCGCGGAGCCGTAGTACGCGTCGTAGTAGCCCGAGGACAGGGCGTACGTACCGAGCATGATCCGCCGCTTGACCTCGTCGCCGAAGCCGGCCTCGCGGGTCAGGGCGGTGACGTCCTCGGCCGAGCGGGTGCCGTCGTCGCCGACGCGCAGGCCGTAGCGCATGGCGTCGAAGCGGGCCAGGTTGGAGGAGCACTCGGACGGGGCGATCAGGTAGTACGCGGCCAGCGCCCGGTCGAAGGACGGGCAGGAGACCTCGACGATCTCGGCGCCCAGCTCGCGCAGCAGCTCGACGGACTCGTCGAACCGCCGCATGACCCCGGCCTGGTAGCCCTCGCCCCTGAACTCCTTGACGACGCCCACCCGCAGGCCCCGTACGTCACCCTCGCGCGCGGCGGCCACCACCGATGGCACCGGCGCGTCGATGGAGGTGGAGTCGAGCGGGTCGTGTCCGGCGATGACCTCGTGCAGCAGGGCCGCGTCGAGGACGGTGCGGGCGCAGGGGCCGCCCTGGTCCAGCGAGGACGAGAAGGCGACCATGCCGTACCGCGAGACGGCGCCGTAGGTCGGCTTGACGCCGACCGTGCCGGTCACGGCGGCGGGCTGGCGGATGGAGCCGCCGGTGTCCGTGCCGATCGCCAGCGGGGCCTGGTAGGAGGCGAGCGCGGCCGAGGAGCCGCCGCCGGAGCCGCCCGGGATGCGGGTCAGGTCCCACGGGTTGCCGGTCGGGCCGTACGCGCTGTTCTCGGTGGAGGAGCCCATGGCGAACTCGTCCATGTTGGTCTTGCCGAGAATGACCACGTCGGCGGCCTTCAGCCGCTGGGTCAGCGTCGCGTCGTAGGGCGGGATCCACCCTTCGAGGATCTTGGAGCCGACGGTGGTCGGTACGCCCTTGGTGGTGAAGATGTCCTTCAGCGCCAGTGGCACGCCAGCCAGCGGGCCCAGCTTCTCGCCCCGGGCGCGCTTGTCGTCCACGGCGCGGGCCTGGGCGAGCGCGCCCTCGCGGTCCACGTGCAGGAAGGCGTGCACCTTCTCGTCGATCGCGGCGATCCGCGCCAGGTGGGCCTCGGTCACCTGGACCGCGGTCACCTCGCCGGCGGCGATCCGGGCGGCGGTCTCGGCCGCCGTGAGCTTGGTCAGGTCAGTGGTACCCGGCACGGCGGTCACTCCTCCCCCAGAATCTGCGGCACCTTGAAACGCTGCTGCTCCTGCGCGGGGGCGCCGGACAGCGCCTCCGCCGGGGTCAGCGACGGGCGGACCTCGTCCGCGCGCATGACGTTGGTCAGCGGCAGCGGGTGGGAGGTCGGGGGGACGTCCTCGGTGGCGACATCGGAAACGCGGGCGACCGCGCCGATGATCACGTCGAGCTGTTCGGCGAAGTGGTCGAGCTCTTCGTCCTTCAACTCAAGACGCGACAGCCGAGCGAGGTGGGCGACCTCCTCGCGCGTGATGCCAGGCATGCAGCGATCCTCTGGGTTCTTGGCTTGGGTTCGGGCTGGATGTACGAGCTGGTTCTCGGGCGTGGACCCGGGCGGTACGTGGCCGGATGCGGCCCGTACGTCAGGTCGTGATGCGCGTCCAATCCTATGCGCCACGGCCAGCGCCCGACGAAGGGCTTTCCGACGCCACCCCCGGCCCGCCCGATCGAGGTCGCCGGCGGGCCCTCGGCGGGCGGAACCACGCCGTCGGCCAGCGCGCGCCCGCGCGGGGCCACCGGGCGCGCGCGGCGCGCGGCGACGGGCGCGCGAGGCGCCCGCCCGGCCGCTGTCGGCAGCCCTCCCACCTCAGGCAAAACGTTGCGGCACCAGCCGTCGCGGCAGCTATGTCACCGGCTGGTCGGCTTCCTTGCCCACCGCCGCCGCCGGGGTCTCGCACGCGGTCGGCGGCGCGGGCACCGACGCCTCCGACGCCGCCGCCCGCGCACTCTGGTCGCGCTCGACCTCCCGGTGCCAGCCGCTCTTGCCCCGGAGCTTGAGCCAGGCCGTGGTCTCCTCCGGCGGCATCGCCGCGGCCACCAGCCAGCCCTGCACCGCGTCACAGCCCAGGTCGCGCAGCCGCTCCCAGGTCTCGTCGTCCTCCACGCCCTCCGCGACGACCAACAGCCCCAGCGAGTGCGCCAGGTCCAGGGTGCAGCGGACGATCTCGGCGTCCTCGTTGTCCACGACCAGCCGGGCCACGAAGGACCGGTCGATCTTCAGCTCGCTCACCGGCAACCGGCGCAGGTGCACCAGCGAGGAGTACCCGGTACCGAAGTCGTCCAGTGACATCTTGACGCCGTGCCCGGTCAGGCCGGCCATCGTGTCGGCGGCCCGCTGCGGGTCCTCGAGCAGGACGTGCTCGGTTATCTCCAGTTGCAGCGCGCCGGGGGGCACCCCGTGCCGGGCCAGCCGGGCGGCGACCGCGCCCGCGAAGCCGGGGGTGTGGACGTCGCGCGGGGAGACGTTGACCGCGACCGGTACGTCGAGCCCGGCGGCCCGCCACTCGGCGACCTGGCCGAGCGCCGTCTCCAGCACGTACTCCGTCAGCTTGGGCATCAGGCCCGAGCTCTCGGCCATGGCGATGAACTCGTCCGGCGGCACCTTGCCCCGGTCCGGGTGCACCCAGCGCACCAGGGCCTCCAGTCCGGCCACATGTCCGTCGAAGCCGACCTTGGGCTGGTAGTGCAGCTCGACGTCGCCCGCGTCCAGGGCGCGGCGCAGGTCGCCGAGGAGGCCGAGCCGGTCGGGCGTGTTGCCGTCGCGGCGCGCCTCGTAGACCTCCGTGCCGCTGCGGTCGCGCTTGGCCTGGTACATGGCCACGTCCGCCCGGCGCAGCAGGCCCTCGGCGTCGATGGCGTGGTCGGGGAAGACCGCGACGCCGGCGCTGGCCTCCAGGACGAGGGTGAGCCCGTCGAGGTCGAGCGGCGAGCCGAGGGCGGCGACCAGCGAGCGGGCGGCGCGCTGAGCACTGGTCAGGGAGTCGGCGGTGGGCAGCAGTACGGCGAACTCGTCACCGCCGAGCCGGGCCACCTCGGCGCCGCGTGGCAGCGCCAGCCGCAGCCGCTCGGCGATCTGGAGCAGCAGCCGGTCGCCGGCCAGGTGGCCGAGGGTGTCGTTGACGGATCGGAACCGGTCGAGGTCGATGAGCACCAGGGCCGACCGCGTCCCGGCCCGCTCGGCCTCGTCCAGCGCCGACCAGGTGCGCTCCAGCAGCCACTGACGGTTGGGCAGCCCGGTCAGCGGGTCGCGGAGCTGCTCCTCGGCGCGGACCCGGGCGATCCACAGCGTGGAGTCGAGGGCGATGAGGGGCACCGCGAACAGCGGGAGCAGCATCGGGGTGTGGACGCCGACGACGACGATCAGCGGGGCGATGCCCAGCAGCGCGATGCCGACCAGCGCCTGCCGGACGATGGCGGTGCGCACGACAGTGCGCAGGCCCCCGCCGCGCGGCGCCATCGTGTACCAGAGCAGGGCCCGGGTCACCAGGAGGTAGGCGAAGGCGACCAGGGCTATGGGCGGGATGACGTAGAGGTTCCACGCGTCGGGGCGCCAGGGGTGCTCGACCGAGGGGATGGTGCCGAGTCCGGCGAGGGCCAGGCCGGCGGCGCCGATGCCGAGGATGTCCACGGCGCCGTGCAACAGGGCCTGTCGCCAGCGGTGTCGCCGGGCCGCGCCGACCAGGACCACGACGGCCAGGCTGATGACGACCGCCGGCAGCCAGCCGTACAGCAACAGCGCGGCCAGGGTCAGGGCGGCACCGGAGCCGGTGCCGCCCCACCAGCGGTCCCGGCCGAGGGCGACCAGATGGCCGACGATCGCCCCGGTGAGCACGGCGAGCGACCAGCCGACGGTGCCACTGGGGAAGAGCGCGGTGTCGGTGCGCACCACGCGGAACACGCCCACGCCCAGCGCGATCGCGGCCAGCGCGACGACCGCTACCGGTAATCCGGGGAGAGCGATCCGGCACAACCGCGACACTGGGGCGGCGCTGTCGGTCGGTTTCATACCCGTCCCTCTCACAGCCGGCGGTGCCCGCGCCACGGCAGGCGCACATCTCAACAGTAGGCCGCACTAGGCTACGGCGAGCGGCGATCGACAGCGGTTGCCCGAATACGCCCGCGCTCTCCGTAACCATCCGATATGCGCCATAAGGGTGATGCCTGCCGTTCACGGCCGGGCCACCCCCAGAACGCCTGTGAACTATTCCGTCTCTTCCGGTGGCGTGAGCGCAACCTCGCGGGCGGCGTCGGGGCCCTGTTCCAACAGCACGCCCAGACCCCGATCGTCCAACACGGGCACCTTCACTTGCATCGCCTTGTCGTATTTGGAGCCAGGGTTGTCACCGACGACTACGAAATGCGTCTTCTTGGAAACCGACCCGGTCACCTTCGCTCCCTGGTTCTGCAGGGCCTCTTTCGCGCCGTCCCGTGTGTACGACTGGAGTGTTCCCGTGACGACGACGGTGAGCCCGGCGAGTGGTCTGGGGCCTTCATCCTCGCCGGCTTCCTCCTCGAAACGCACCCCCGCAGCCCGCCATTTCTCAACGATTTCCCGGTGCCACTCCTCGGCGAACCACTGCTTGACCGAGGCGGCGATGATTCCGCCCACCCCTTCGACCGCGGCCAGCTCCTCCTCGTCGGCCTCGGCGATGCGGTCCAGGGAACGGAACTCACGGGCCAGCGCCTCGGCCGCCACCGGGCCGACATGGCGGATCGAGAGGCCGGTGATGACGCGGGCCAACGGCCGCTGACGGGCGGCCTGGATGTTCTCCAGCATGGACAGGGCGTTCTTCTTCGGCTCGCCCTTCTGGTTGGCGAAGAAGGTGACGATCTTCTCCTCGCCGGATTCCGGGCCGCGCTTGGGCAGGCCGCTGTCGGGGTCCAGGACGTACGAGCGGATGGGCAGCAGGGCGTCGATGTCCAGGCTGAACAGGTCGCCCTCGTTACGCAGCGGCGCCTCCTTGGGCTCCAGCGGCTGGGTCAGCGCGGCGGCGGCCACGTATCCCAGGTGCTCGATGTCCAGGCTCTTGCGGCCGGCCAGGTAGAAGATCCGCTCACGGATCTGGGCCGGGCAGTACTGGGCGTTGGGGCAGCGCAGGTCGATGTCGCCCTCCTTCATCGGCTGGAGCGCGGCCTGACAGTCCGGGCACGCGGCGGGCATGACGAACTCCCGCTCGCTGCCGTCCCGCAGGTCGGCCACCGGGCCGAGGATCTCCGGGATCACGTCGCCCGCCTTGCGGAGCACCACGGTGTCGCCGATGAGGACGCCCTTGGTCTTGACGACCTCCTGGTTGTGCAGCGTGGCGAACTCGACCTCGGAGCCGGCCACCGTCACGGGCGCGACCACCGCGTACGGGGTGACCCGGCCGGTGCGACCGACGCCGACGCGGATGTCGACCAGCTTGGTGTTGACCTCCTCCGGCGGGAACTTCCACGCGATCGCCCAGCGCGGCGACCGCGAGGTGGACCCGAGCCGGCCCTGGAGCGGGATCTCGTCCAGCTTGACGACGACGCCGTCGATCTCGTGCTCGACCGAGTGCCGCGCCTTGGTGTCACCGAAGCGGGCGATGAAGGCCCGTACGCCGTCTGGCGTATCGACCACCTGGCTGTGGCGGGAGGTCGGCAGGCCCCATCCGTGGAGCAGCTCGTAGGCATGCGACTGACGGTCGATGGTGAAGCCCTCGCGGGCACCGATGCCGTGGACCACCATGCGCAGCGGTCGGCTGGCGGTGACCTTCGGGTCCTTCTGCCGCAACGATCCGGCCGCCGCGTTCCGCGGGTTGGCGAACGGCGCCTTGCCGGCCTCCACCAGCCCGGCGTTGAGCTCCTCGAAGCGCTCCATCGGGATGAAGACCTCGCCGCGCACCTCGACCAGGGCGGGCACCTCCTCGCCGACCAGCCGGTCCGGGATGTCCGCGATGGTGCGCACGTTCGGCGTGACGTCCTCGCCGACGCGCCCGTCGCCCCGGGTGGCGGCACGGGTCAGCCGGCCGTGCTCGTAGGTGAGGTTGATCGCGAGTCCGTCCACCTTCAGCTCGCACAGGAAGTGGTACGCGGCGCCCTCGCCGACGTCCCTGGCGATCCGGTCGGTCCAGGCCGCCAGCTCCTCCTCGTCGAAGGCGTTGTCCAGGCTGAGCATCCGCTCCAGGTGCTCGACCTCGGTGAACTCCGTCTCGTACGCCCCCGCCACCTTCTGGGTCGGCGAGTCGGGCGTACGCAGCTGCGGATGCTCGTTCTCCAGCGCCTCCAGGGCGCGCAGCAGCTTGTCGAAGTCCGCGTCGCTGATGATCGGCGCGTCCCGCACGTAGTACCGGAAGCGGTGTTCCTCGACCTCCTCGGCCAGGAGCTGATGACGCTCCCGGGCCTTGGAGGGCACCTCGGACCGTGCCTCGGCGGGCACCACCGCGCGCGCGCCGTCCACCGGCTCCTCGGGGGCGTTCTCGCCCCCGGACACCGTTTCGCCAGCCACCGTCTCGACCTCCCGTAACCTCATCCGTCGACCACCCCGCGGTTCACCGCGTCGCGGGGCGGGCGCGCCATCACTCAGGGTTGTCCACGAGTGATGTCGCGGCCCGGACGCAGTGGGCCAGCGCGGCTCGCGCGTACCTCGGCGAGGCACCCGCGAGCCCGCAGGAGGGAGTGAGCACCACGGACCGTGCGAGGGTCCCCGGAGCCAGCCCCAACCTGCGCCACAGCGTCCTGACACCCATGACGCTACCGGCAGGGTCTGACAATGCCCCCGATTGCGGGTCCGTGCCCGGCACGATCCCGGCGAACAGCGCGAGCCCGTCCTCGACCGCCTCACCGACCGACTCCTCCTCACGCTCCGTGAGCAGCGAGAGGTCGAAGGAGACGCCGGTGGCCCCCGCGCGGCGCAACAGTCCGAACGGGACGCCCGGCGCGCAGCAGTGCACGACCACCGGCCCGTCGGTCACGGCGCACATCTCGCGCAGCGCGCCCTCGACCACGGCCCGGTCGACCACCGGGTGCGTGCGGTAGCCGCTGGCGGAGCGGACCCGGCCGTCGAGGACGGCGCGCAGCGACGGCTCGTCGAGCTGGAGCACCACGCGGGCGCCCGGCACCCGGCGCCGCACCTCGGCCAGGTGCGCGCGCAGCCCCTCGGCCAGCGACCCGCTCAGGTCCCGGCAGGCGCCGGGGTCGCTGAGCATCGCCTCGCCGCCGCGCAGCTCCAGCGCGGCGGCCAGCGTCCACGGCCCGACGGCGGACACCTTCAGCGTCCCGGTGTACCCCTGGGTGAACTCCTCCAGGGCGTCCAGGTCCTCGCCGAGCCAGGACCGCGCGCGGCGGGTGTCCCGCCCGGGGTGGTCCCCGATCCGCCAGCCGCTGGGCTCCACGCGCGCGTAGAGCTCCACGAGCATCCCGGCGGTGCGCCCGATCATGTCCGCGCCGGGGCCCCGTGCGGGGAGCTCCGGTAGGTACGGCAGTCGCTCCAGCGACCCGGTGACCGTCTTGGCCGCCTCCCGCGCGTCCCCGCCCGGCATCGACCCGACTCCGGTGGCGGCGCCCGCGCCCCAGCCCGTCTCGTTGTTCTCGCTCACGCTCACGCAGGAAGCGTACGAGGCGCGGGGCGCGGCAGCGTCGCCGCCCGCGCCGCGACGGGCGCGCCCCGGGCCGGCGCCACCCGCCGTCGTGCGCACGGGGCGGCGCTCCGGCCGCCACGGGGCGCTGGCGTGGGGCCGTACGGAGCTACTCGGCGCGGTCCAGCGCGCGCAGCAGGTGGGTGCGGAGTTCGGCGCGGGCGTCGTGGGTCAGGTGGTCCAGGGGCGAGTCCTGGGCCATCCGCTCCAGCAGGTCGAGCCGCAGCCGCCGGCCCGCGTCGGTCAGCACGAGCTGCTTGGCGCGCCGGTCCCGGGGGTCGGGGCAGCGCGCGACGAGTCCCTGCCGCTCCATCTTGTCGATGACGTACGTGACGTTGGGCGGCTCGCAGCACATGCCGGCCGCCAACTCGCGCGCCGTCTTCGGCTCGCCGAGCTCCTCCAGGGCCTTGGCCTGGGTCGGCGTGAGGTCGAGGGTGGCGACGTGGCTTCGTCGGTGGGCGTCCATGCGCCGGGTCAGCTCCGTGACGAGCCCCCGGATCTCCCTGGTCCCACACCCCGCCCCAGCGGCGGGCGCCGCCCGCTTGTCCGGCGCGCCCGGTGTCACCTCACTGCTAGTCACCCGGTTAGCGTACGTCGGCCCCGGGGCCTTCCAGGAGGGTGCCGGGCGCGTTCCCGAACGTTGAGACGGCCGCTGCCAACGGCTGTGGCCACCGGGGCGGTTGAGCCGTTCACTCCAGCCCGACGCTCCCGGTCCCGCGCTCGGCCGGCGGCCCCGACACGAGCCCGGCGACCCACGGCCCGGCCGCGCGCCGCAGGGCGCTTCCGGGCGCGCGCGTGTCAGCCGGCGGGGCGCACCGACAGGTCGGTGATCTCCGCGTCGCGCGGCAGGTCCAGGGCCGTGAGCAGCGTGGTGGCCACCGACTCCGGCGTCATCCAGCGCTCGGGGTCGTACTCCCTGCCCTCCTGCTGGTGCACCTTGACCTGCATCGGTGTGGCCGTGCGCCCCGGGTAGACCGTGGTGACGCGTACGCCGTGGCCGCTCTCCTCCCAGCGCAGGGCGTCGGCCAGCGCCTTGAGGCCGTGCTTGCTCGCCGCGTACGCGCCCCACTGGGCGTTGGCCCGCAGCCCCGCGCCGGAGTTCACGAACACCACGTGTCCCTTGGCGAGCCGGAGCTGGGGCAGCAGCAGCCGGGTCAGTTCGGCCGGGGAGACCAGGTTGGCGGCGAGCTGCTGGTTCCACGCCTTGGGGGTCAGCTCGCCGACCTCGCCCAGCTCCACGATGCCGGCGATGTGCAGCAGCGAGTCGAGGCGCTCGGGCACCTGCTGGTGGCCCAGCGCCCAGGACAGCCGCTCCGGCTCCGCGAGGTCGCCGACGAGCGTTCGGGCCCCGGGGTAGCGCTCGGCGAGTTGCTTGGCCCGTCCGGCGTCCCGCGCCAGCAGCCACAGTTCCTCGCCGCGCGCGCACAGCCGCTCCGCGACGACGGTGCCGATGCCCGAGCCTGCTCCGGTGATCAGATGCGTACCCATACGACGATCCTAACGACGCCGGCCTGCCCGCCCTGGCGCACGTGGCCCAGCGCACACGGGGCGGACACGGGGCCCGGACGCGCGGCCGCCGCGAGGGGGGTGAGGCTCAGGACGGAGCGGGCGGCGGGGCGAGCGGGTCAGGCACGGGGCCCGGGCGGGGTGGGGGACGGGCGGGGTCGCGGAGTCGGGGCGGGGCGGACGGCGTTGACGGGGCCGGTGTCAGGGCTGGATGCCCGCCTGCTCCTCCAGGTAGGCCAGGGTGCTCACGCCGTCCTCGGCGAAGAAGACGAGGTCGGTCAGCGGGATCGGCAGGAACCCCTCCCGCTCCATGCGCTGGAGCTGCGCCTTGAGGCCGTCGTAGAACCCGGCCGCGTTCAACAGCACCACCGGCTTGGAGTGCAGGCCGTGCTTCCGCAGCTCCAGGATCTCGGTCGCCTCGTCCAGCGTCCCGGTGCCGCCCACCATGACCACGACCGCGTCGGCGCGCGCGAGAAGCTCCGCCTTGCGTTCGGCCAGGTCGCGGGTGACGAGCATCTCGTCGGCGTGCTGGCGCGCCTTGTCCCGGAGGAACTCCACGGAGACGCCGACCAGCCGCCCACCGTGCTCCTGCACCCCGTCGGCCATGACCTTCATCAGGCCGGACTCCGACCCGCCCCACACCAGTGTGTGCCCGCCCTTGCCGATCAGCTCGGCGAACTCGCGGGCCGGCGTGACGTAGCGCTCGTCAAGGTCGGCGGCGGAGCAGAAGACGCAGATGTTCATGCGCGTCACTGTACGAGAGCGGGCGGGTCGGTGTTCGAGGCCCGCTCCACCGCTCGCTTCGACGGCCGGAAGCCCGGCCCGCCGCCCCGTGGCCTGCCGCCGGTGCGCCCCCTGGCGCGGGGCGGGCGCACCTCGCGCCGCCGCGCGCCCCGCGATGACACACGGGGCGCGCGGCGGCTCCGTACGGGACGGGACGGGGCGGGGCGGTTCAGGCCGGGCGGGCGGCGGCGGGCGTGGGGCGTTCGGTACGCGCGATGGTCGCCGAGCCCACCACTCGCGTGCCGTCGTACAGCACGATCGCCTGGCCCGGGGCGACGCCGCGCACCGGAGCGTCGAAGCGGACCTCCAGCGTGCCGTCCACCAGCTCGGCCGTGACAGGCGTCTCGCTGCCGTGCGCGCGGAGCTGGGCCGTGTAGGTGTCGGGGCCGATGGGCGCCGTGCCGCACCAGCGGGGCTTGATCGCGGTCAGCGCGGAGATGTCGAGCGCGCCGGCCGGGCCCACCGTGACGGTGTTGTTCACCGGGGAGATGTCGAGCACGTAGCGCGGCTTGCCGTCGGCGGCGGGGACGCCCAGGCGCAGGCCCTTGCGCTGGCCGATGGTGAAGCCGTACGCGCCCTCGTGGGTGCCGAGCCGGGTGCCGTCCTCGTCGACGATGTCGCCCTCGGCGGTGCCGAGTCGCTTGGCCAGGAAGCCCTGTGTGTCGCCGTCGGCGATGAAGCAGATGTCGTGGCTGTCGGGCTTCTTCGCGACGGCCAGGCCGCGCCGCTCCGCCTCCGCGCGGATCTCGTCCTTGGTGGTGAGGGTGTCGCCGAGGGGGAACATCGCGTGCGCGAGCTGCCGGTCGTCGAGGACGCCGAGCACGTAGCTCTGGTCCTTGGCCAGGTCGGAGGCGCGGTGCAGCTCGCGGGAGCCGTCGTCGCGGGTGACGACGGTGGCGTAGTGGCCCGTGCACACGGCGTCAAAGCCGAGCGCGAGGGCCTTGTCCAGCAGGGCCGCGAACTTGATCTTCTCGTTGCACCGCAGACACGGGTTGGGCGTGCGACCGGCCGCGTACTCGGCGACGAAGTCCTCGACCACGTCCTCGCGGAATCGTTCGGCCAGGTCCCAGACGTAGAAGGGGATACCGATGACGTCGGCGGCGCGGCGCGCGTCACGCGAGTCCTCGATGGTGCAACAGCCGCGCGCACCGGTGCGGAACGACTGCGGGTTGGCGGACAGGGCGAGGTGTACGCCGGTCACCTCGTGCCCGGCCTCGGCGGCTCGCGCGGCGGCGACGGCGGAGTCGACGCCGCCGGACATGGCGGCGAGCACACGGAGGCGACGGCCATCGCGCGGAGCAAGGGGATCGGGGGCGCCCGGGAAGTCAGTCATAGCCGTTCCAGGGTACGGGTGTGCGCGGTGGTACGTCGCGGCGATAAGGACCCGCCGCGACGGGAGCCCCCAGTCCGAGGTCCGACCGCTCCGTGCGTGCCGCACGGGGCTCCGTTCCGTCGCCCCGTGTGCCGGGCTCCGCCTCGCGCGGGCGGGCGGGCGCCGCTAACTGAGTCCGGCGGTGCGGGCGCGGGCGACGGCGGGGCCGATGGCCGCGCCCACCGCCTCCACGTCCGCCTTGGTCGAGGTGTGCCCCAGGGAGAACCGCAGCGTGCCACGGGCCAGCTCGGGGGGCGAGCCGGTGGCGAGCACCACGTGGCTGGGCTGGGCGACGCCCGCGGTGCAGGCGGAGCCCGTCGAGCACTCGATGCCCTGCGCGTCGAGCAGCAGCAACAACGAGTCGCCCTCACAGCCGGGGAAGGAGAAGTGCGCGTTGGCGGGCAGCCGGCCCGCCGGGTCGGGGTCGCCCCCCAGCACCGCGTCGGGGACGGCCTCGGTGACCGCCGCGACGAGCGCGTCGCGCAACCCGCCGATCTCGCGGGCGAACTCCTCGTGGCGCGCGGCGGCGAGCTCGCCGGCCACCGCGAAGGAGGCTATGGCGGGCACGTCGAGCGTGCCCGAGCGCACGTGGCGCTCCTGGCCGCCGCCGTGCAGCAGCGGCACGGGCGCGTACGCGCGGCCCAGGAGCAGGGCGCCGATCCCGTACGGGCCGCCGATCTTGTGGCCGGTGACGGTCATCGCGGCGAGCCCGGAGGCCGCGAAGTCCAGCTCGACCTGGCCGAACGCCTGCACCGCGTCGGCGTGCAGCGGGACGTCGAACGCGCGGGCCACCTCGGCGAGTTCGGTAACCGGCATGATCGTGCCGATCTCGTTGTTGGCCCACATCACGGTCGCCAGCGCCACGTCGGAGGGATCGCGGGCGATCGCCTCCCGCAGCGCGTCCGGGCTGACCCTGCCGTACGAGTCGACCGGCAGCCACTCCACGCGCGCGCCCTCGTGCGTGGCGAGCCAGTCCACCGCGTCGAGTACGGCGTGGTGCTCGACGGGGCTGGCGAGCAGTCGGGTGCGGGCCGGGTCGGCGGCGCGCCGGGCCCAGTAGATGCCCTTGACGGCGAGGTTGTCGGCCTCGGTGCCGCCGGCGGTGAACACCACCTCGCTGGGGCGGGCGCCCAGTGCGGCGGCGAGCGTCTCGCGGGACTCCTCCACGGTGCGGCGCGCCCGCCGGCCGGCGGCGTGCAGGGAGGAGGCGTTGCCGGCGACGGCGAGCTGGTCGGTCATCGCCCGCACCGCCTCCGGCAGCATCGGGGTGGTGGCGGCGTGGTCGAGGTAGGCCATGATGCGTCGATTCTACGAGCCACGGCGGTGCACACGAGAGGCGCGTAGGGGCGCACGGGTCCCGGGCGCGCGGGCGCGTTCCCGGGCCCCTGACGTCGCTCCAGGTGGGGCCGGGTGGCGGGGCGGCCCCGGCATGCGCCGCCCCGTGCACCGGGGCGCCGGAGCGCGGGGCCGCTCGACCGTCCCACCCGGCGGGGTGCGGGGCGGTCGGGGCCCGCACTGGTCCAGTCCGGTACGGAGGGCACGGAGCGGAGGGAAGGCGCGGATCACTCGACGGGCCTGTCATGAGTTACTAGCCTTACGGTCATGACATGGGATCTGGACCGCGCGTACCACTCGTCCTCCGGCACCGTGCGCTGGGCGGAGTTCGGAGACCCTGACGCGCCGCCGGTGGTGCTCCTGCACGGCACGCCGTTCTCGTCGTACGTCTGGCGCGGCGTCGCCCGCGCGTTGGCCGACCGGTACCGCGTGCTGGTGTGGGACATGCCGGGATACGGCGCCTCCGAACAGCACGCGGGGCAGGACGTGTCGCTGGCGGCGCAGGCGGTCGTGTTCGCCGAGCTGCTGGCGCACTGGGGCCTGCGCGCCGGCGAGCCCGGAGCCGGGGCGAAGGACGTCGCCCCGTACGTCGTCGCGCACGACTTCGGCGGGTGCGTCGCGCTGCGTGCCCATCTGCTGCACGGCGCGCGCTACCGGGCGCTGGCCCTGGTGGACCCGGTGGCGCTGGCGCCGTGGGGCTCGCCCACCTACCGGCTGCTGGGCGCGCACGCGGCGGTCTTCGAGCGGCTACCGCCCGCGCTGCACCGTGCGCTGGTGCGGGAGTACGTCAGCTCGGCCAGCGCGCCGGGGCTGCGTCCGGACGTTCTCGACCGTCTGGTCGCCCCGTGGTGCGGCGAGGCGGGGCAGCCCGCCTTCTACCGGCAGATCACGCAGAACGACCAGCGGTACACCGACGAGATCCAGGGCCGCTACGGCGAGCTGCGGCTGCCGGTGCTCGTGTGCTGGGGCACCGACGACTCCTGGATTCCCGTCGCCAAGGGTCACGAGCTGGCCGCCCTGGTGCCCGGGGCCCGCCTACGGCTCATCGAGGGCGCGGGCCACCTGGTCCAGGAGGACGCCCCGGCCGAACTGGCCGGCGCGCTCAGCGGTTTCCTCCGCGATCTGGACGCCTGACCCACCGGCCGCCCCGCGCCGCGCCCCCGCCCGACGGGGCGACGGGGCGACGGGGCGACGGGGCGACGGGGCGACGGGGCGACGGGGCGACGGGGCGACGGGGCAGCGTAACGGTGCGGGGCTACGGGGCGGCGGGGCAGCGTAACGGTGCGGGGCTACGGGGCGGCGAGGGTCGCGCACAGGTCCTCGTACGGCCCGTACAGCGCCAGCAGTCGCTTCGCGGTGCCCGCCGACCCGTCGGTCGCGGGACGGATCTCCACCGCCATGTAGCCGCGACTGATGATCCACCGGCCGCCCGGCTGGTCGTGGGTGTGGAAGCCCGTCGCCCAGTTGTCGCCGCCCATCACGTACACGTCCGAACGGGGGTACTCGGGGTAGCCGATGGTGGCTGTGCCCGATACCTCGCGCTCCACCGACGTGCCGGTGTCCAGGTTCGTGGCGCGCAGCACCAGTGGCCCGTCCTCGACGGCGAACACGGGGCGCCCCGCCCCGTCCGTCCAGGTGCGCAGCCGTAGGTCGCTGACCGGGAACTCGGCCCGCGCCCGGAACGGGCAGACCTCGCCCGCCGGGTAGTCGTAGGGCCTGGACTCCGGATGGGTGACGACGGGGCCCTCCGGGCCGGCGGGGCGCGTACCGGCCGTGGGTGCCGCTGGGGGGTGTGGGGCCGGGTCGGTCTCGGCGGCGCCCGCCGGCCCCGTCGCCCCGGCCGCCACCACGGCGGCCAGCGCGATCGCGACGGCCCCGGGACCGCCCCGTCGTGACGTCTTCCTCGCCCGCATGGTGTCCTCCCCGCTGGCTCCCGGGGCCCGCGCTCCCCGGGTTCGTGGTCACCTCGCGGGCGGCGCGGCGCCCGTGGCTCAGCCTCGGTGCGCGCGCCGGCCCGCGCTCGTCGGGTCGCCGGCTGTGAGGTCGGCGAGCAGCTCGGTGACCGTGCGCGCCTCCCGCAGGCCCAGCGCGTGGTAGTGGTCCCGCGCCGTCGACCAGCACTCGCCGGCCTCGCGGAGCCGCCCCTGGCGCGCCAGGGCCCGGCCGAGGACGACCAGGGCGTCCGCGCGGCGCCAGTCGCCGCCGTGCCGGCCGAACGCGGTCGCGGCCTGGTCGGCGAGCTCGGTCGCGGCGGTCGTGTCTCCCACTGCGAGCCGCGCCTCGGCCAGCCGGGCGCGGGTGCCGGCCTCGGCCAGGGGCAGGCCCGCGTCCGCGAAGAGGTCGAGCGCCCCCTGGAGCGGGCCCAGCGCGTCCGTGGCGCGTCTGGCCGCCGTCAGCGCGCTCCCCAGGGCGTAGCAGGCGTGCGCGACCGCGAGCCCCTCCCCCACGGGCGGCGGCGCCCCCACCGAGGGGGCCCGCGTGCCCGGCGCCGGCTCGGGCCGTGCCCGCCGGGCCACCGCCAGCGCGTGCTCGGCCAGCTCGCACGCCTCCCGTGGCTTGCCCCGCGCCAGGTACAGCCGGGATCGGTCGGCCCAGACCCGCGCGAGGCCCGCCAGGTTGGTGTCGTCCTGGTAGGCGCGCTCGGCCACTTCCAGGAGCTTCTCGGCCTCCGCCAGGCGGCCCAGGCTGTAGACGGCCAGGGCTCGCTCGTGCGGAGCCAGCGCCTGGGTGACGGGGTCGGGCCGGTCGGCGGCGGGCGCCCCGTGGTCCATCATCCGGGCCGCCGCCCGTTCCGCCTCGCCGAAGCGGCCGGCCCTGTTGTGCGCGTGGGCCAGCGCCAGCAGGGCGCGCCGCGCCGCCGCCCCGTCGTGGGGTCCGCTGGCCGCCCGTACCAGGGACTCGGTGGCCTCGGTGAAGTCCCGCCCGTACGCCTGGTGTTCGGCCAGCGCGCGGGCGGCGAGCGCGAGGTCCGCCAGCCGGTGCAGCACGCCCGCCGAGACGCGTGTGGGTGAGTCCGCGTGACGCAGGACGCGCAGCAGACGGGGCGCCTCGTCGTGTAACCACCGTGCGGGGGGCTCGACATGGCGCGCTGCGGCCCGGTCCAGCGGGGTGTCGCGGGAGGCGAGGTGGTGGGGCAGCGTGTCGCCCGGGTCGAGTCGCCGTAGCGCGGTGGCGCAACCGCTCAGGTAGCGGTCGACCAGCCGCGCCATGGCGGCCGTGCTCTCGCGTTGTGCCAGGTACTTGCTGGGCATGCCCGCCCCTCCGAGGGTGTGTGACGTGTGTTGCCGCTGGGCGTAGAGCAGGACCAGGGCGTTGAACCGGTACCGGCCGCGGCCCTCGCGGTGTGTCAGTGACGCGGAGGCCAGGGCCTCCAACAGGTCCTCCGTCACGAGCTGCGGCCGGTCCAGCAGCGCGGCCGAGCTGAACCGGCTGACCTCCGCGCAGCCGAGGACCGACAGCAGGCGCAGGGCGCGCTGCTGGGCCTCGTCGAGCTGGCGGTAGCTCTGCTCGAAACCCGCGCTGACCGAGAGGCCGGCCACGCGCAGCCCGGTCAGTCGGTGTGCGGGGGCGGCGAGCCGGTCCGCCAGTCGGGTCAGGGGGCGCGCGTGGTGCCGGAGCTGCCCGCGTGCGAGCCTGCCGGCGATGTGCAGGGCCAGCGGCAGCCCGTGGCAGTAGTGGACGACGCGGTGCGCCCCGTCCGGGTCCGCGGCGACGTGGGCGGGCCCGAGCTGGTGCCCGATGAGGTCCGTCCCCTCGCGCGCGGTGAGCTCGCGCGGTTCGACCAGGGACACGCGCTCCGGTACGGCCTGTGTCCGACGGCTGGTGACCAGGGCGGCGCAGCCGGACGCGTCGGGCAGCAACGGGGCGGCCTGCGCCCAGCCGTGCGCCCGGTCGATGACGACCAGGACGCGCCGGTGCTCCAGCAGCGACTGGTAGCGGGCGCGGCGTGCCTCCGTACCGGTGGGGATGTCGCCGGCCGGAACGCCGAGGGCGCGCAGCAGGCCCCCCAGCACGTGGGCGAGTTCGGGCCGGTCGCGCTCGCCGCCGCGCAGGTCGACGAAGAGCCGCCCGTCCGGGTAGCCGGGCGCGAGCTCGTGTGCCGCCTGGAGGGCGAGCGCCGTCTTCCCGATGCCGCTCAACCCGCCGATGCCGTAGACCGGGGCGGGCCGGCCGGACTCGCGCAGCCCGCTCCGCAGCTCGGCGAGCTCCGCCGCGCGCCCCACGAAGTGGAGCGGGGGCGCCGGGAGTGGGCTGACCGCAGGCGGGCCCGGGTCGCGCGTTTCCAGTGGGTCGGGGGCCGGCAGGTCGGCGCCGCGCAGGATGCGCTCGTACAGGTCCCGGGTGACGCCGGCGGGCTCCATGCCCAGCTCCTCGGCGAGCAGGCGCTGGCAGCTCTGGTAGGCGGTGGTGGCTTCGGCCGTGCGGCCCGCGCGGTGCAGCGCCGTCATGCGCAGGCGATGGAGCGGCTCGTGCAGCGGGTGCCGGGCGAGCAGGGCGGTGAGTTCGGGTACGACTCGTGCGGTGTGGCCGAGCGCGAGGTCCAGGCCCAGCGCGCGCTCCTGGAGGTCGAGCCGCCACGCGATCAGCCGCGCGCGCTGGGCGGCGGCGTACGGGCCCGGCACGCGGGGCAGCGGCTCGTCGCCACCCCACAGCCGCAGCGCCTCGTCGAGCAGGGCGCGCGCCCGGTGTCGCTCTCCGCGCCGCAGCGCCGTGTCGGCCGCCGCCTCCCGTCGCTGGCACGCGTCGATGTCGGTGCGTACGCCGGCGTCCAGGACGTAGCCGTGCGGGCCGGCGCCGCGCAGTGCGTCCGAGCCCAGGGCGTGGCGGAGCTGGAGCGCGTAGTTGTGGATCACGGCCTGTGCCTGGGTCGGCTGCGCGGCGCCCCACAGCGCGCTGGCGGCCTCGGCCACGGTGACCGGGTGCCCCTTGCGGATCAGCAGCAGGCACAGCAACGCGCGACGCCGGGGCCACCGGGGGGAGACCTCGCTCTCTTCCCAGTGGCCAGGGGAGACCTCGATCTCGCCGCGCCAGGCCCGTACGGGGCCCAGCAGTTCGAACCGCAGCCGGTCGACGCCCACCGGTGGGGCGGTCGTACGCGGCTCCGGTCGGCCCGCTCGCTCCGGCCGCGTGGGGGGCCGGGGGGCGGTGGTCTCCGGCTCGGGGGCGGTGGTCTCCGGGGTCGGGCTCGTGTCGCCGGGAGCGCCCCGTGGAGCGGTGAGCGCCGCCTCCCGCGCCACGGGGTACGGGTCCGGGAGGGGCGGGAGCTGGGGCGGCCACGGCGGGGGCGCGAGAGGGACGGGGAACGGGGGCAGGGGCGGGGGTGTAGCCACGGTCGGCGGCGGCGTGGTGGGACGGGGCGGCAGCGCGGGGGGCGGCGTGAGCGGGGGACGGGGCGGCGGGGCGGGTGCCGCCGGCCCGGCGCCGGCGGGGCCGGGGGGACGGGGCGGGGCGGACGGGGCCATCGGGCCGGGCGTCGGGGCGGGGAGGCCGAGTCGCTCGCAGACGGGGCCGACCAACACCGCGAAGGCGCGGGCGGTGCCGTGCAGACGCAGCAGGCCCTGGGGGTCGGCCATCAGGGCGGGGAAGTCGGGGAGGCTGCCCAGGTAGGGCGCCAGCGCGCGCCCCACGGCCTCGGCGACCTCCAGGGAACGCTCCACGCCCAGGCCGCTGAAGAGGAGTTCGCGCACCCCGTCGGCGAAGTCGTACACGGGCTGGACGGGGTCGGACGGGGCCAGGTGACGCGTCAGCGCGTCGAGCTCGGGCGAGTACGCTGCGCCCGCCTGGTCCGGGGCGATCTGGGTGAGCAGGCCGCCGAGGTGGACCTCGGCCACCTGCGCGGCGGTCGCCTCCGGTAGCGCGGCCGACCTGACCAGGTGCATGACGGGCGTGGTCAGCGGGCGGATCGCGGAGAGCCGCACCGCGAGCCGGTACGCCTCCGGCGAGAACGTGCTGCGAAAGCGTTCGATGCGCTCCCGCGCGGTGTGCCCGGCCCCGTCGGGTCCGAGCACGGCTCCGTACGGCGCGGCCCAGCCCGGTGCGGTGAGTCCCGGCACGCTCGCGCCGGGTGTGGCGAACGCTCCGGGGCCGCCGGACGGCGGTGGTGCGCCCCGTGTCGCCTCGGCGGGTTGGCCGCCGCGCCGCGCCGCGCCGGGGCCCCGTATCCGCTCCGTCGGCACCAGCACGGTCTCGACGTGACGCGGGGTGCCCGGCCGGGTCTGGAGGGCCACCCACGGTCCGAGCGCGGCCGGCGCCAGGCGTATCACCGGCAGCGCCACCTGGTGCTCGACGGTCGGGTCGCGCTCGCCGGTGAGCGGGTCGGTGACGGTGAGCCGGTGCGCCGGGCTGAGCGGCGTGGTCGCCGTGAGCAGCCGGGGCTGGCCGTCCAGTCCGCTGCCTCGCCACAGCCGGCGCGGTAGCGCGTGCAGCACGGCCACGGGGCCGGAGCGGTGTCGGGCGAGCAGGACGCGCGGGGTGCGTGGATCGCGCCAGGCGGGGTGCACGCCATCGGTGAGGACGAACACGACCGTCCCGGGTCCGTCGGCCATCGACGTGGCGCGCTTGGCGTCGGCGCCCAGCCCGGCCGGATCGAACCGCTGCTGGCGTACGGAACGGAACGCGCCACTGCGCCGTAACGCCGCGCGCACCTCGGACGCGAGGGAGTGCCACACCCGCATGGACGGCGAGCGGTCGACCCACAGCACGGCCGTCAGGGCGCGCTCGGGCACCGCCTGGGTCACCAGGTCGAACAGCCCCGTCTCGGCGGTCAGTCGCACCGTGGCCTCGACATCGGTGGCCCGGCGCTGGGGATGGTCGTGGTAGCGGATCAGCGGACGCAGCGCCCGCGCCAGCCGCTGCGCCTCGGGCAGCACCCGCCCGCCCGGGACCCGGCTCGCCCGCGCGCGCCGGTCGGCGCTGTCCCCGCCCTGGCTACCGTCGCTGTAGAGGGCACGCCGAGGCCCCCGCGCCTCAGGCGTACCCCGCGCGCCGGTCGGTGCGCTCCGGGTGGCGTCGTCCGACCCCGGGTACGCCGGGGCGTTGCCAGGCGGGGCGGCCGGCGCGTCGTGACGGGACCGGTGGGGGTGGCCCCACTCGCCGACAAGGCCCGGCTGGTCCGGTCGGGCGTCGTGGTCGGCCCCGTCAAAACGGCCAGGGAGGCCGGCTTCCCCGGGCCCGTCGGTGCCGTCGGGGCGCGTGCGCTCATCGGGCCGCGCGGCCGGTGCTCCGTGGACAGGGGCGGGAGTCGCCCCGTACGGAGGGAGCGTCGGAGTCCCGGGCAGCGGCTCCCAGGGCGCTTCCGGAGCGGGCTCGGGGGACGGCTTGGCGGAGGTGGCGCCCGACGGCTCCCCGGCCGAGGCGCGCGGGACGGCCAGGGCCGCCGACGGGGCCGGGCCGGGCGCGGTCGGCGGCTCGTCCGCGCGCTGGGCGCGGGCCATGACCTGGCCCAGCCAGAGCACGTCGAGCAGTTCGTCGGCGCTGGGCTCCAAGCCCGCGCCGACGAGCGCCTGGCACAGCCGGTCGATCATGTGGGCAGGGTCTCGTCGAGCCGGTGCATCACGGCCGCCAGGAGCTGGTCCCGGCTCATGTCGGCGCCCGCCAGACGGAGGTGGATGGCGGCCAGGAGCTGGTCGGTGGCGAGCGTCTCGGTGGTGGAGCGGCGCAGGAAGGCACTGATCAGATCCTCCGCCTGGGCCAACGCCCGCTCGCCCAGGCTGCCTCGGACGATGTCCCGCAGCCGGGCCGCGTCCGGGTCGGGCAGGTCGAGGCGGACACAGCGGCGCAGGAACGCCGGAGGGAAGTCGCGCTCCCCGTTGCTGGTCATCACCACGATGGGGAAGTGCGTACAGGCGACCACGCCGCGCCGCACCCGGGCCCGCTCCCGTCCCCCGCTGACCAGCACGTCCACATCGCGCTGCTGCTCGGGCAGCCGGGCCAGCTCGGGGATCTCGAACTCACCCTCCTCCAGGACCACCAGCAGGTCGTTGGGCAGGTCGATGTCGGCCTTGTCGAGCTCGTCGATGAGGAGCACCCGGGGCCGGTGGGCGGCGGCCAGCGCCGTGCCCAGCGGTCCGAGCCGCAGGTACTGACCGATGTCCGGTTCGGGGGTCGCGGCCCGGTAGCCCACAGCGCGCCGGCCAGCGCGCATCGCCCCGGGCGCGCCGCTCCGGGCGCCACGGAGCGCGCGGGCGCCGGTCTTGCCGTGCGGCCCACCGGTTCGGGGCCCACCCCGCGCGGGGGCGGCGGGCCCCACCGCGCGTTCGCGGCGCAGTGACGCCTCGCGTAGCCGGCCCACCGCGTCGTACCGGTAGAGGGCGTCGGCGAGCGTGGCGCGGCTGTTCACGGACCAGCGCAGCACCTGGCCGAGTTCGAGTTCACGGGCGACGGCGTGCGCCAGCTCGGACTTGCCGGTGCCGGGCCGCCCGGTGACCAGCAGCGGGCGGTGCAGGTGCAGGGCGGCGTTGACGACGGCGATCTCGTCGCGGCCCAGCAGGTACGGCGGCGCGGGGCGGGTCTGCCGCGCGGTGGCGAACCGACGCCAGGGTGGCGGCTGGGGCAGCGGCGCGGGGCCGCGAAAGACCCACCACCCCTCGGACGGGGCCTCGGCGTCCGGGCCGGCGCCGTGGGCCGCCGCCCCGTGCGCATCGCTGGGGGCGTCCGCGCCCGGCGCGTCCTGGGGGTCGTTGCCCGGTCCGGCTGGTGGGGCCACGGCGCGTTCTCCTTGGTCGTCGTAGGGCGGCGGGGTGGGGTGGCCGCCCCGCGTGGCGGCGGGGCCGACACCCCGGCTCTCGCGCGGCGCGGGGGAACGGGCGTCCGCCGGCCCGCCCCTCGCGGGCACGGAGCCACGGGGCCGGGGCCCCGTGGCGGGCGGTGCCGGGCCGGCGGTGGGCGCCCCGTCACGGCGACGGCTCCGCGAGGACCCAGGGCTCCGGAGCCAGCGGTGGGGGTCGATGGTCGGGCGGGTCGTGCAGGAGGGAGAGCTGGCCGCCACGGTGTGTCGAGACGCCTGGTTCGGCCACGGCCTTGGCTCGCTCCAGTCGCACCGCCTCGGGCACCCCACGCGGTTCGGTGCCCTCCAGCACGTTGGCCAGGTCCATGCCGACCTGGGCCCCGTGGTCCGCCCGGTGCCACAGCACGGTGTGCACGCCGGCCTGCACGCACTGGCGCAGCAACTGGCCGTGTCGTACCGGGTCGCAGCACAGCACCACGGTGCCGACGTCGGGCCGCACCTCCAGATTGGCCCGGGCCACCTTGTGGTCGGCGTGGCGGTCGTCGAAGACCAGGCGCTCGGTGGTGGTCAGCGACGCCGTGCGCCGCTTCCAGCCCGCGTAGCACTCCCGGGTACGGCTCGTGGTGCGGACGACCAGGCGCCGGGTGAGCCCTGGTACGAACGCGCCTCCCTCGTCGCCCTCGTCGGACTCCCACGTGTCGACGGCCAGCCCCAGCCACTCCGGCGCCAGGAAGAACTCCACCAGCGCCGTCTCGGGGTCCTCGCGCACCTCCGTACGCAGCACGCGCCGGATGTCGTCCACCACGCGGGAGCTGCTCGCGTCGTGGTCCTGGACGACGACGAGTCTCGGTTGCGCCCCGGCGTCCCAGGCCCAGATCTGGTACGTGAAGAGCGTGCCACCGCCAGTGGGCAGCAGCTCGACCTGCACCCGTGGCACCGTCCCCTCGCGCCCCACCCGCCCGGCCGCCCCGACCGCCGCCCGCTGGTGGCCCCGCTCCGTGTCCCTCGGTGGGGACGCGGGGAGCGGGGGCGCGGTCAGCGGGGGGCGGTGCGCCGTGTCCGCCTCGAACTGGCACACCGCCGCCCACTCCACGCCCAGCCGGGCCGCGACCCGCTTCGCCCAGGCCCGCAGGTCGGCGGCGGGGGAATCCGCCCCCTCCCGCTCCTGACGGGCCACCAGGACGACCGCCTGCAGCAGGGGCGGGGTGGGCTGCGCCTCCGTCGGCTCGTACGTCTCCAGTACGTCGATCACGTCGGCCAGCCCGGACAGTGCGCGCGGCTCCGCGTCGTAGGGCACCACGGCGGCCAGCAGGGCCTCCGGGGCCGGTGGGCGGCACCGTGCCAGCAGCTCGGTCAACTCACGGCGCTGGGCCAGCGTCAGGCACTCGGCGGGACTGACGACGCGTGCGGCCCGGCGCAGTCGCGCCAGCGCCCCGGCCGCCCCCTCGCGGGGCGTCGGGTACTGGTCGAGGGTGCCCCGGACGGCTTCGAGGAGTTCCGGCACGCCCCGTCGGGTGCCCACCGCGAGCCGCACCAGGCGCGCGTGGTCGGCGCCGGCCTCCCGCGCGGGGAAGCCCAGGCGCGCGGCGAGCCGACGCTCGCAGTCGGCCACCGACGTCGGGGGGACCAGTACGTCCTCCAGCGCGGCCGTCAGTTGTTGCACGCCGCGCCGCGCCGCGGGCCCCCGCAGGGGCGGCAGCCGGGGCAGTTCCGACTCGACGGCCGGCAGGCTGATGCCGTACAGCACGGCCGGCGCGCGGTCCGGGTACGCGCCGGCGCGTACCCGCAGGGCCGACGGCTCCTCGTGGACGGCGACCACCAGCCCGACGACCGCCTGCCGCGCGCGGTCCCAGAGCGGACCACCGCTGTACCCCTCGGTGACCCCCGCCCCGCCGACGACGTCCAGCGCGAGCCAGGAGGCCGCCACCACGCGCGGCCTGGCCCGGGTCGCCGTGAGCGGGTGCCCGCTGGCCCACAGCGCGACGACCTCCCGCTCGCAGTCGTGGAGTTGGAACGGGGCGGGCTCGGCGCCGGCCGGGGCGCCCCCTTCCAGTCTGAGCACCGCCAGGTCGCCGTAGTAGGCGAGCCGGCCGGGAAGCACCGGGGCCAGTCCGACGGCCTCGGCCCGTGGCGCCCGCCAGGACGCGGGCTCCACCCGGGCGCTGACCGGGTGCGCGTGGTCGACCAGCGGGAAGGTCAGCGTCAGCCGGGCGGCACGGGGCGGGCTCGACTGGTCGAACCGGTCGCGCCCGAGCGCGCTGTTGACCACGTGCGCACACGTCAGTACCAGGTCCTCGGCGATCAGTACGCCGGCCCCCACAGGCGTGGGCCCGGCGAACACCGAGACGAACGCCGCGTGCAGCGCGGCGTCTTCTATGTCAGCGTGCATCTCGATCGCGCTGCCTCACGCGGTTGTCGAACCGAGGTTCCAGGTGGCGGAGACCGTGAAGTTGGCCTCTCCCGTGCCGGTGAAGACCCCCAGGCTGAGGTCGGTGCCCAGGGTGACGCCGAACTCCACCGTCACCTCGTCCGGGCGGCGAGCCGAGTCCGCCAGGGACTGGTGGATGCTCTCCAGTACCCCGCCCAGCGGGCGGAGCGCGTTCACCAGCGCCTGCCCGCCCGTGGTCAGGGCGCGCGCGGCCCTGCTGTCGGCGCTGACCGGGCGAGCGGCGCCGAAGCCGGCGGGGAGTTCGAGATCCGGGCGCGCCAGGCCGGACGCCCCGCCGGGCGCGCCGTGGGCATCGGCGGGCCCGCCTCCGTGCGACTCGCCACCATCCGCCCCGCCACCGGCCCCGTCGGGGCCGCCCGGCGCCCCGTCACCGCCCGCGCCGCCCGGCTTCGGGCCGCCCTCGGCACCCGGCGGCACGGGCCGTGCGCCGTCGGCGACCGGGGCGAGATGGAGCCAGGCAACAGTGCCGTCATCAAATGTCAGTGCAAGGTCCCCCATGGCGATCAGTGTGGCACGGAGACCCGGACACGGGGAGCCGCCGAACGCCCCGATCCCCGGCCCCACCACGCCCACGCGCGCTCACCGGAACCACCTCCCTCGCCACGCCTCACACGCCACAACACCGTTACAGCCGACACAATGTGACGCACCATCACCTCAGCGAACGCCGGCGACGCCCACCCCGCACCGCGAGCACGGGACGCCGCCCCCGAGCGCGCGCGGCACACCGCGCCGCCCCACCGGCGGCGACCCGGGGGCCACGGGGCGCGGAGTCACGGCCCGCCCGGAGCACGGGGAGCGGGGCGGGGGCCCCGCCCGGCGCCGCACCCGGCACGGAGCGGAGGCGCACACGCTCGCGGACGTACGCACCGCGCGACGGGCCGCCACAACGGTGCGCGGCGCGCGGACAGCGGGCGGCGCCCCCGCACGGTGCTGCGCGGCGCGCAGCAGGCGGCGTACGGCGGCAACCTCACGCGGGCACGGGGCACGGGGCACGGGGCACGGGGCACGGGGCACGGGGCACGGGGCACGGGGCACGGGGCACGGAGCAACGGAGCCACGGAGCACGGAGCAACGGAGCCACGGAGCCACGGAGCACGAGGTCGCCCCCACGCAGCACGAGGTGGACGTAGGCCACCCGCAGGCACGCGCGGCCTGTCTGACGGCCGGCGTACCGGGCACAACGCAGCGGGGGGCACGGGGCACGGGGCCGGCCCGCACGGAGCGCGGGGTGAAGGCGCGCCCACTCGCGGCACAGCCGACGGCCAGCACACTGGCGCGACGGAGCAAGGGGGCCAGCCCCGCACGGCGCACGGACGCCGGGCCCACGCGAAGCAGAGGGCACGAGGCGCGAAGCCCGCCCCGCGTGGGGCACGGGATACGGAGCCGCCCCACACGGAGTCGTCTCGTACCGAGCCACCCCGTACAGCACAGGAGGCGCCAGCCCCCCGCGCGCCCGACACGGCACGCGGGGGGCGGCCCCGCATGGACCTCGAAGCGGATAGGGCGAGAGGGAGCGGCGCGTCATGGCGCACGGCGTACGGGGCGACGCGGGGGCGGGCGAGCCTACGGGGCGGGGCCCCTCCGTGTCCCGGCGCCTCTCTCCCAGGGGCCTTCACCCCCGGGCCGCCGCTCGCGCTAGCCCAGTTGCACGCGCGCCAACTGGCGCGCCTGTGCCACCAGTTGGTCCGCGCTGTCCCAGACCTGGACGTCCTCCTCCAGGAAGCCGCCGGCGAGGTTGCGGGTGGTGATGGAGACGCGGAGCCGGCCGGGGGCGGGGCGGCGGCGGATGTGCGCGGTGAGCTCCACCGTGGGGACCCAGCCGCTCAGGCCGAGGTCGAACGCGGTGGGCGGCAGCGCGTCCACGGCCAGCAGCAACGACAGGGGGTCGTGGTCCCGGCCGTCGGCGAGGCCGAACCAGGCCCGCATGTCCCCGACACCGCTGGGCTGGCCGATCGCCCAACCCGCCGTCGCCGGGTCGAGGCGCATGTCGAACCGGCCCACGATCTCGGTGCTGTCACTCAACGGCACCTGCCGGTCGGGAGCGTCGTCCGCGCCCAGGCACTGTGCGTACGGGGGGATGGCGGGCGGCGTGGCGGTGGTGCGTACGTCGTTGGGCAGCGCGGCCAGGTCTCCGTAGGTGGCCAGCACGCGGATGCGCTCCACCTCGGCGCCGTCCTCGTCGAACTGGACGAGTGCGGCCTGTCCGGTGGAGAGGGTGCGGCCGGTGCGTATCGACTCGGTACGGATCAGAGCGGGCCCCGGCTGCGAGGCGGTCAGGTAGTGGGCCGTGACGGTGAACGGGTCCGGGTGCGCCAGGGTGTCCCCGAGGGCGCGGCCGAGCACGGCCAGCAGGTAGCCGCCGTTGAGCGCCTTGAGGATGCTCCACCGCGCGGAGAGGTCGGCGTCGTAGGTCGCGACGGTGGGGCTCGCGCCGGGTTCGGTGGCGGAGCCCGCGCCGGGCGCGCGGCGGGTCACCGTCGTGTCCCGGTCGAACTCGCTGTTACCGATGGTTGCCTGTGCCATGCACGGCACGGTACACGCATCAATTACCGGCGGGTAGGTTTCACTGGGCCGCGTTCACCACACTCCCGACAGGAGTCCGCCCGGACGACCTGCCCCGTCGCCCCGTCCACCGCGCCGCCCGCACGCCGCGCGGCGCCTCCTCACCACGCGACGCCAGCGGCCCCCCACACACAACCCCCGCGACTCGCGCCGCGTCGCCCCGCCCAGCGTCTCCCCGCGCCGCGTGCCTTCCGAACCAGCCGGGCAGCAGCCCCGCCGCCCAGTCGCGGAACTCCGAAGGCGAGGACAGAGGCGAGGTGGGGCAAGGGCAGGGGCGCGGGCGGGGAGAGGGCGCCGGCGGGGCGGCCAAGGAGTCGGCAAGGCGCTGGCGAACCGTCGACGAGGCGAGGCGGAAGCGGGGGACGGTGGGCGGTGCTACGCCCCCTCCGGGTCCTCGCGGGCCGCGCTGCGGCGGTTCCACGCCCGGGGCGCGCGCCAGCCGAACCGCATCGCGCACAGCCGCAGCGCGAAGGCGAGGACGGCCGCCAGGGCGCTCGTGCCGCCGCTCAAGGCGTCGAAGTGCATCAGCAGGGCCACCACGGAGGAGCCCACCAGGGCCGGTACGGCGTAGATCTCGCGGTCCCAGCGCAGCAGCGAGGGCACCTCGTTGGCCAGCACGTCGCGCAGGACGCCGCCGCCCGCCGCCGTGGCGACGCCCAGGGTGACCGAGGCGGTGAGGCTGAGCCCGTACTCGTGGGCCTTGGTGGTGCCGGCCACACAGAACAGGCCGAGGCCGGCGGCGTCGAAGATGCCGACCGCTCCGTTGATCCGCTCCACCTCGGGGTGCAGGAAGAACACCAGGACGGCGGCGATCAGCGGGGTGACGAAGTAGCCGAGGTCGGTGAAGGCCGCCGGTGGGACGGCGCCGATGATCAGGTCGCGGAGCAGCCCGCCGCCCAGCGCGGTGACCTCGGCGAGCACCGCGATGCCGAAGACGTCGAAGTTCTTGCGCACGGCGAGCAGCGCGCCCGAGATCGCGAAGACGAAGATCCCGGCGAGGTCCATGGAGCGCAGCACGGATGGCGTGAACAGGTCGGTGAGCACCCGATATTTTTACCTCGCGGGTCCGAGATGCCCCGATCCGGTGGGTGTGACCTCAGCCCGTCCCAGGTCGGCTCCCGCCCCGCGCGGGGTCGCCCCGCGCCCCGCTCCAGGCCGACCCCGGGCCGGCTCCGGGCGCCCGCCGGCCGGGGCCGCCGCACGGGCGGACCCGGCCGCACCGGCGCCGCGTCGGCATCCCCGCGCCGGCCCGCGATCAGCCCTCAGCGGGATCGGACTCCTTCTTCGCCTTCGCCGCCTCGGCCGGCTTCCCCGCCGCGTCGGCCGACTCCCGCGCTGGCGCCGAGGCCGCCGCCTCGCCCGCCGCCTCCGTCGCGGCCGTGTCCGCCGCGCCCGCCGGCGTCTTCGCGGCGCCGGAGTCCGTCGCCTTGGCCAAGGCCGCCTTCTCCCCGGCCGGCGTCGTCACGGACGCCTCCTTCGCGGGCGACGCCTCCTTCGCCGGCGTCGCGCCGGTTGCCTCGGACGAAGCCACCCCGGCCTCCGGCGCCGCCAGCTTCTTGGGCGACGCGGCCTTGGGCGAGGCCGTGGCCGGCGCCAGGGTGCGCGCCGCGCCGTCCGCGCCCGCCGCGCCCTCGGGCAACGCCGCGTCGCCCGGCTTGAGGTCCTCGTGGTTCTCCGGGTGGTGGCACGCCACCTGGTGCCCCGACTTCAGGGCGAGCAGCGGCGGCTCCTCCACGGTGCACACCACCGTCGCCTTCCAGCACCGGGTGTGGAACCGGCAGCCACTCGGCGGGGCGATGGGCGAGGGCACGTCACCGCGCAGCAGGATGCGCTCGCGCTGGCCGCGTCGCCGGGGGTCGGGCACCGGGACGGCCGAGAGCAGCGCCCGGGTGTACGGGTGCATCGGCCGCTCGTACAGCGACTTCCGGTCGGTCAGCTCGACGATCTTGCCGAGGTACATCACCGCGATCCGGTCCGAGACGTGTCGGATGACCGACAGGTCGTGCGCGATGATCACGTACGTCAGGCCCAGCTCCTCCTGGAGGTCGTCGAGCAGGTTGACGACCTGGGCCTGGATGGACACGTCGAGGGCCGAGACCGGCTCGTCAGCGACGACCAGCTTCGGGTTCAGGGCCAGCGCGCGGGCGATGCCGATGCGCTGACGCTGGCCGCCGGAGAACTCGTGCGGGTAGCGGTTGTAGTGCTCGGGGTTCAGGCCCACGCGCCCCAGCAGCCGCTGGACCTCGGACTTCACACCGCCCTCGGGGGTGATGCGCTGGAGCTTGAACGGTGCGCTGACGATGGTGCCGACCGTGTGGCGCGGGTTCAGTGACGAGTACGGGTCCTGGAAGATCATCTGGACGTCGCGGCGCAGCGGGCGCATGCCGGCGACGTTCAGGTGCGTGATGTCCTGGCCCTCGAACTCCACCGTGCCGCCGGTGGGTTCCAGGAGACGGGTGATCAGCCGCCCCATGGTGGACTTGCCGCAGCCGGACTCGCCGACCACACCCAGCGTCTCGCCCGAGCGCACGTCGAAGGTCAGCCCGTCCACGGCCTGGACCGCGCCGACCTGTCGACGCAGCAGCCCCTTGGTGATCGGGAAGTGCTTGACCAGGCCGTTCACCTTGAGCAGGGGCTCGCCCGGGGCGGGCCGCTGCTTCTGCAACGTCACGTTGTTCTCCGACACAGCTTGGTCCTTCACAGCTTGGGCGCAATCTCTTCGGTCCAGATCCGCGTCCGCTCCTCCTGCGTCATGTGGCACGCGGAGAAGTGACGGCTGCCGACCTCCCGAAGCTCCGGCCGTTCGGTGCGGGTGCGGTTGTCCGCCGGCACGTCGGCGTACGGGCAGCGGGGGTTGAAGGCGCACCCGCTGGGCACGTTGATCAGGCTGGGCGGCGAGCCGTGGACCGGGATCAGCCGGTCGGTGTCCTCCCGGTCGATGCGCGGCATCGATCCCAACAGGCCCCAGGTGTAGGGGTGTTGGGGTTCGTAGAAGACCTTCTCGGCGGGGCCGCGCTCGACGCACCGGCCGCCGTACATCACCAGGATGTCGTCGGCCAGTTCGGCGACGACGCCCAGGTCGTGGGTGATGACGATGACGGCGGAGCCGAACTCCTTCTGCAGGTCCCGGATCAGGTCGAGGATCTGCGCCTGCACGGTGACGTCCAGGGCGGTGGTCGGCTCGTCGGCGATGAGCAGGTCCGGGTTGTTCGCGAGCGCCATCGCGATCATGGCGCGCTGTCGCATGCCGCCGGAGAACTGGTGCGGGTAGTCGTCGACCCTGCGGTCGGGCTGGGGGATGCCCACCCGGTCCAGGAGTTCGACGGCGCGCCGTCGGGCCTTCTTCTTGTCCACGTTGTGGTGGACCCGGTACGCCTCCACGATCTGCGCGCCGACCGTGAAGTACGGGTGCATCGCGGACAGCGGGTCCTGGAAGATCATCGCCATCTCGCGGCCGCGCAGCCGTCGCACCTCGTCCGGGTGGGCGGCGAGCAGGTCGGTGCCGTCGAACCAGATCTCGCCGGACAGCCGCGCCTTGCCCCGGCCGTACTGGCCGACGGTGTGCAGCCCCATGATGCCCAGCGAGGTGACCGACTTGCCCGAGCCGGACTCGCCGACGATGCCCAGTGTCTTGCCGCGCTCCAACTGGAACGAGAGCCCGTCCACGGACTTGACCAGGCCGTCGTCGGTCGGGAAGTGCACCTTGAGGTCGCGCACGTCGAGGAAGGCGGTCGACGTCGGGGCCTTGGAGCCGGTGGGCTCGCCCACGGCGCCGGCCCGACGGGCCGTCCCGCCGCGCGGCGTGGCGCCCGTGTCGCCGTCGGTCTTGCTGACCGCGCGGCCGGCCCCGGGGGTGGAATCCGTCGTCATGAGAGCCTCACTCGGGGGTCGATCACGGCGTACAGGAGGTCCACGATGAGGTTGGCGACGACGACGGCGCCGGCCGTGATCAGGGTGACCCCCAGGATGAGCGGCAGGTCGCGTTCGCTGATCGCCCGCACCGCGGCCTGGCCCAGGCCCGGGAGGCTGAACGTGGTCTCGGTGAGGATGGCCCCGCCCACCAGGGCGCCCAGGTCCATGCCGAGGATGGTGAGCACCGGCGTCATCGTGGAGCGCATGGCGTGCTTGCCGATGACGACCGGCTCGCGCAGGCCCTTGGCGCGCGCGGTACGGATGTAGTCCTCGCCGAGCACTTCGAGCATGGTGGCCCGGGTGAGTCGGGCGTACATCGCGGCGTACAGGAAGGCGAGGGTGATCCAGGGCAGGATCATGCCGCTGAACCACTTCGCCGGGTCCGTGGCGAACTCGGTGTACTCGTTGCTCACCCAGTCGAGCTGGTACGAGAAGATCGCCAGCGAGACGACGCCGGTGAAGTAGATGGGGAGCGAGACGCCGGCCAGGGCGACCGTCATGGCCGTACGGTCCCAGAGCGTGCCGCGCTTGAGCGCCGAGACGATGCCGGTGGCCACGCCGCCGAGCACCCAGAGCACGGCCGCGCCGCCGGCGAGGCCGAGGGTGACCGGCAGCCGGTCGGTCAGGACCGGCCAGATGGGCTGCTCGTTCTTGAAGGAGTACCCGAAGCACGGTGCGTCGCAGTGCACGGTGTCGGCGCCGCTGGTGTAGTCGCGTCCCACGAACAGGCCGCGCAGGAACTCCCAGAACTGGACCACGATCGGGTCGTCGAGCCCGAGCTTCTGACGTATCGCCTCGATGGCCTGCGCGTCGGACTGCTTGCCGACGTACATCGTCGCCGGGTCGACGCCGGTCCACTTCGGAATGATGAAGAAGATGCCGAAGGTCACCAGGATGACGACCATCAGTGTCAGGACGACGGCGAACAGCCGCCGGATGAGGTATGCGAGCACTGCTCTCGGCCCGGCCGCGACGGGGAACTACCGGAGTGTGTCCGGGAGTTCCCCGCCGCGGAACGCGGCCATCACCTGCCCTTCGTGCCTAGCGGCGGGTGCGCCGGGGTGCGGCTGGCCGAACGCCAGACCTGCGGATACGGGTGGTGGTGATCACTTGACGACGCCCAGCGCCTGGTAGTCGTAGCGGCCGTTGAAGGAGTCGGCCGTGTAGACGTTGGTGAGCCGGCTGCTGCGCCAGATGATGTTCTTCTCGAAGACGAACGGCAGGTAGACGGCGTGCTCCGAGACCAGCTTGTTCATGTCGCCGTAGATCGTGGCCGCCTTGTCGTCGTCCAGCTCGGCCTGGGCCTCGGTGAACTTGGCGTCGATCTTGGGGTCGTTGAGCATGCTGTAGTTGTTGTTGCCGTTGTCCAGGATGTACTTGCTGTGGACGAGCGGCTGCGAGAAGCCCTGGCCGGTCGGGAAGTCCGGGCCCCAGCCCATGATGATGATGCCGAAGTTGTGCTTCTTGACGTAGGCCGGGTTACCGATGATGCCGGTGGTCTGCGAGCCGTCGTACTGCTCGATGTCGGCCTGGATGTTGATCTTCTTCAGCGACGCCTGGAGCGACTCGGCGGTGGCGACCTCGACGGGCTTGTTGTTCCGCACCGCGATGGTGGTCTTGAAGCCGTTCGGCTTGCCGCACTTCTTGAGCGCGTCCTTGGCCTTGGCCTCGTTCGGCAGGCCGCCGTTCTCCAGCGCGCCGTACGGGTCGAACTTGGGGTCCGAGCCCTTGACGACCGGCGGCAGCATGTTGGTGGCGATGTCGCCACCGGCCTGCGGGCCACCACGGGCGGTCTGCAGCGACTTCTTGTCGGCGCCGTAGATGACCGCCTTGCGGCACTCGATGTTGTTGAACGGCTCCACCGTCTGCGGGAAGACGGCGTAGCGGATGAAGCCGGTCATCGGGTTGTCGACGTTGCCCTTGTGCTTGCGCAGGGCCTCCACGCGGCCGGCCTGGCCGATGCCCGTCGCGTTCAGGTCGATGTCGTAGTTGCCCTTGATCAGGCGCTTGTCCATCTCATCGGAGTTGGTGATGAGGGTCAGCGTGACCTTGTCCGGAAGGGCCTTGCGGATCGGGTCCGAGGACTTCTTCCAGTTGGGGTTGCGCGTGAGCTCCATGGACTTGTTGGCCTCGTAGGAGACCCACTGGTACGGGCCCGAGGAGAACGGCTTCTGGCCGTAGCGCGACCCGGTGTCCTTGTCCTTGCGGACCGGGGAGGCGGCGGGCATCGCCAGCATCTGCTCGAAGTCGCCGTTGGCCCGGGGCAGCTTGAAGACGATGGTCTTGTCGTTCGGCGTCTCGATCGCCTTCAGACCCAGCTTCTCCGGGTGCTTGTCCTTGTAGGGACCCTTGTACTCGCCCTTGGGGTCCAGCACGTCCTTGAGGTAGATCGGGCCGCCGGACAGCACGTCCTGGGCCCAGATCCGCTCGATGCCGTACTTGATGTCCTTGGACGTGATCGGCTTGCCGTCCTGCCAGGTCACACCGTCCCGCAGGGTGTACTCGTACCGCTTGCCACCCTCGGTGATCTTGGCGACGCCGGTGGCCAGGTCGGGTACGAGCTCCTTGCTCTGCTCGCCGGGCGCCGGCTTGTAGGTGATCAGCTGGCGGGTGTAGTAGCGCGCGTAGTCCCAGACGAAGCCGTAGTAGCCGCGCTGCGGGTCCCAGGAGTCGGCGTCCTGGGTGCCGATGAACTTGAGCGTGCCGCCCGTCTTCTCCGACGGGTTGGCGATCTTGTTCTGTGCGGCGTTGAAGCCGGGCCCGCCGCCCTTGCTCTTGTCGTCGCCGCCCCCACAGCCGGCGGTGGTCAGCAGAGCCGCGACGACGACGGCCGACCCGAGGGCCAGTCTGCGCTTCGATGTGCGATGGGTTGTCACGATCTCGCAACCTCCGTGGTGGTGACGTTTCTTTGCCTAGCGTGGTGGGACTGCCGGTAGAGCTCGGTGGATCGATGGGGTCAACGGTTCCCCTTGGGGTCGAGGGCGTCGCGGACGCCGTCGCCGAGGAGGTTGAAGGCCAGCACGGTCACGAAGATGGCCAGGCCGGGGAAGATCATGAACAGGGGCGCGATCTCGTACGTGCGCACCGCCGTTGACAGCATCTGCCCCCACGAGGCGGTGGGCGGCTTGACGCCCGCGCCCAGGAAGCTCAGGGCGGCCTCGGTGAGGATGTTGGTCGGGATCATCAGGGTCATGTAGACCGTGATCGGCGCGACCAGGTTGGGCAGCAGTTCCCGGAACAGGATGTAGCGGCGGCCGGCGCCCAGGCTCTGAGCCGCCTCCACGTACTCGCGCTCGCGCAGTGACAGGGTCTGACCTCGCACGATGCGCCCCACGTAGGGCCAGCCGAAGAAGCCGATCACCACGATCAGTACACCCATGCGCACGCCCGAACCGCTCAGCCCCCACAGCTCGCTGGGCACCACGGAGACCAGCGCCAGGATGAACAGGAGCTGCGGGAAGGCGAGCAGCAGATCCATGGTGCGACTGATGATCGCGTCCACGACGCCGCCGAAGTAGCCGGCGATGATGCCGAACACGGTGCCGAGCAGCACGGCGAAGATCGCCGAGAGGAAGGCCACGATCAGCGAGATGCGGGTGCCGTAGACCACGCGGCTGAAGGTGTCGCGGCCGTTGACGGGCTCGACGCCGAACAGGAAGTCCTTGCTCATGCCGCCCCACTCGCCCACGGGTTGGCCGCCGAGCAGGGCGTCGACCGTCTCCGGGTCGTCGTGGAACTCGTTGGGCGGGTGGCCGAACCAGCTCACGATCAACGGGGCGAAGATCGCGACGATGATCAGGAACAGCACGACGCCGCCACCGGCCAGCGCGAGCTTGTCCCGCTTGAGTCGCGCCCAGGCGATCTGCGCGGGCGAACGGCCCGCGATCTCCTTGGCCGGGGCGTTGGCCGCGACGTCGACAGCCGCGGTCTCGGCCGCGCTCGTGTCGTGCAGTGGTGCCGTCATCGTGGTGGGGACCCCTCTCGGCCGGGTGGTGACCGGCCCACGACCGCCGCTGTAGCGGCTTGGTTCACATCAGTTGGAGCAGGAACAGCGGAGCTGGTGCACACGGGCTGAGCTTGGTGTGCGCGTACCGAGGTGGTGCGGGAGCGGTGGTGCGCGATCCGCCCTCGCCCCCCAGGCGAGTCCATCGCGCGAGAACGCTGACACGGGCTCGGCGGAGGAGTGCGGACGGACCGGGAAGTTCACCCGCGGCGCGTCACCCGTTCGGGGCGTGTGACGCGCCACACGTCCCTTGGAGCGGGAGTCTTCAACGCTGCCGCGATCACCCGCCAGACCTCATCGGTAATGGATGCGCAACTGTGATGTGGCCAGGAAGGTTCCGTTATCCGAACAGCGGTGACAGATCAGCGGGACGGCGACAAGCTGCTATGTGCCCGCGCTCAGCGCCCGTGGCCTGGGCCTACCGATCTCACGCGGCGGGGGCGGAAGTTCGCTGGAGGCCGCCGGACACGCGAATCCGGAGTGGCGCGTTCCCGCCACTCCGGCGCGCACACCGCGGCCGAAACCGCACCCGCCGTCACCGTTCGCACCCACCGCCGCACGGCGGTTGGCGACCGTTCGCGGCGGTTTTCGGCAGGTGGGATCGCCGGCGGTGACCTCGCGGTGCGGTGCCTCGCCCCGCGGGCGGGCGCGGGGCGGCGGTGCGCGGCACGCGGGAACGCGGAGGGGTCACCCCGCGCGACGGTGACCCGCGGAGCGCGCCACCAGCGGCGGCGGCCTCCCCGCCCACGCCGCGTGCGGCGACACGGGGTCGCTGGCGCGCGCGGCGGGCGGCGACGCGGCACGGCGCCGGGGAGCGGTGCGGGCGGCGCCTTTGGGCAGGCGTGACCCGACGCGGGAGGCATCTCGGGTGGGCGGGAACCAGACGTGGAGGACACGCCCAGGCGGGCGTGGCCAGGCGCGGCCGGGCTCGTGGCCACAGCGGGGCGCCGCACCCGGGCGCGGGCGGGGTGGGCGCGGTCAGTAGGGCTGGGGTTGCGGCGGATAGCCGTACCCCGCGGCGGGGGCGGGCGCGGGGCCGTACAGGTCACGGTCGAAGAAGGGGCGGCTGTTGGCCCGCATCCACATGGCCACCGGGTCGTACGCGTCGGCCATCGCGACCGTCGAGACCGGCAGCCCCTCGGGCACCACGCCGATGGCCTGACGCATCATCAACCGTACGGATTCCACGGCCGCCTGGCCCGTGTCGTACAGATCGAGGCCGATGGCCAGGTACGGGCTGCCGAGCGCGGGTTGCACCCACGCGCGGCGCAGCGAGCGCACCGCGGCCGTGCGGTGCGCGTGTTGCCCGAGCAGGGCGTAGAACTGGTGCATGTCCACCGTGGGTTCGCTCAGCCGCAGCGGTCCGGCGGGCAGTCGGTCCAAGCCGCCGGCGACGCGGCGCAGGTCGGCCCAGGGGACGCCGACGCCGCCGCCGGGCGCGTGCGGGTTGAGCCACAGGCCCCAGCGTTCGGGGAAGAGGGCGGCGGCGACACGGCGGACGGGGACCACCTCGTGGGCCCGGTTCCAGCCGCTGGCGGCCAGCTCGTGCGCGGAGGTCACGCACGGCGCGTACCCGAGGCCGTCGATGTCCATGTTCCCGTACTGCGCCTCGGGAGATCCGCTCCGGCCGTGCCACAGGAGCATCCACACCCGCCCCTCGACGAGGGCGTGCAGCAGGCGTTCGTACGCGTCGAAACGGCCCGGGGAGACCTGCCCCAGCGCCTCCTCGATCCGCCCGGCGGGCGCCCCCGCCCCGCCTCGCCCGCCGCCGAGATACGAGTCGCTGCGCACCCCCCTGTCCGCGCCCGCGCTCACCTGGTTACGCCCCTTCTGTCGGCCGATGTCCGGGTCGTCGTCGCACGCCCCGTCCGGTCATCCCACCAGCTTACGAGTCCCCCGCGAAGCGCCCGCACGATGTCATACGTCCCGGTCGAAGAACGGTCGTACGCGCCCCAGCATCCAGTCCGCCACCGGGTCGCGCGCTATGTCCAGGAGGACCAGCTGCACCGGCCAGGCCACCGGGACCGTGCCGAGCGCGCGCCCCAGGGCGTCCAGGGTCACCGCGCGGCCCTGGTCGTCGGGCCGGTCCAGCTCGACGCCGACGAACAGCGCCGGCGGCTGCCCCTCCACGCTGGCCAGGGCCCGGCGCGCGGTGCGCACACCGGGTGTGGCGGTGAACTCCAGGCCGGCGGCGGCCAGGAAGTCGACGGGCTCGTCCTGCCAGTCGGGCTCGTACAGCAGCACCCGGCCACCGCTCGCGGCCCCGTCCAGCGGGGCGTGGCCGCCACGACACAGGACGGCGACGGCGGGCGGGGGCAGCGGGATACCCACCGCGCCGCCCGGGTTCACGATGATGCCCACCTGCGGGGGCAGCCCACGGGCGAACTCGACGGCGGGAGCGACGGTGCCGGGCAGCCGGCCGCCGGTCAGCGCGTGGAACCGCTCCTCGGAGCTGAAGACCGGGACGAACGCGGCGCCGTCCAACTCGATGGTGGCCAGGTCCAGATGGATGCTGTCCGGTCCGCCACCCCGGGGCAGCGGCACCCACACGTGGCTGCGGCCGAGCACCTCGACGACGCGGGCGCCCGCTCCCGCGCGCTGCTGCCCGTCCGGGCCCAGGGCGAGCGCGGCGGCCAGCACCTCTTCGAGCTCGTTGCCCGGGAATCCACCGACAGCAGGGGAGGTTTCGTGTCGCTCAGGGATGCTCATCTCGTCCAACCGCCGTCTCGTCCAGCCTGCCTACGCACCCTAACGGCTGCACCCCTCCCCGCTCCCGGGGGTCGCCGATCCCCTCGCCCTCCGGACAGCGGACACGGCCGGGGCGGGCGCGTTCGCGGCACGGCGACCGATGCCCCCAACACCCCACGCGTCCCTCACGGAGCGCTCCCCCCTTTCCCCTCTCTCCTTGTCCCCCCGCCGCTCTCCCCCTTTTCTTGCCCCGTCGCCTCCGCCCCTGCCGCTCCCCCGCGTTCCGCCGGCTCGCTGCCCGTCCGCCCCCGCCGCGCGCCCGCCCGCCGGCGGAGTGGGCGGGGCGGGGTGAGCGGGGCGCGGCGGGGGGCGCTCTATCCGAAGGTGATGTCGCCCAGGTCCCCGGCCGCCGCCCGGTCGAGCAGGACCGCCGAGGCGCAGCCGGCCGGCGGGGCGCCCGCGAGCGCCGCCGCGCGCAGCCGGGCGACGGCGGCCCGGTGGCGGCCGAAGGCGTAGGGGGTGACGCCGCGGCCCCGCGCGGCCTGACCGGCCAGGGCCGTGTGCGGTGGCACGTCGAGCAGCACCAGGTGGAGCGAGACGCCGCTCCGCCGCGCGCTGCGGGCCAGCCAGCGGCGCACCCAGGGCATCGTTCCGCAGTCGTGGACGACGACGCTGTCGCCGGAGCGCACGGCCCGGCGCAGTCCCGCGTAGTGCGCCAGGCGTACCAGCGGGCGGTAGAGGGGGTAGGCCAGCCACGGCGGGACGCGCCGCTCCCAGCGGTCCCGGGCGTCCTGCGAGTCCACCCGCCACACCGCCCGGCCCCGCCCGTCGCGGCCGGGCACCACACGCCGGATCAGGGTGCTCTTGCCGCTGCCCGGCAGGCCGGAGACGACCAGCAGGTCCCCGGCGGCGTACCGCAGCTCCCGCACCCCGGCGACGGCCCCGGGCTCCGGCGACCCGGCGCGGGGGGCGTCCTGGCGGGCCACGGGGACGCCGACGGCCGCCGCCTCCGGGCCGCCGCCCGCCGTCTGGCCGGGAGGACCGACGGCCACCGAGCCGGCCTCGACCTCGGGAGTCGGGGGGCGCGGACGACTGGCCGGCTCCTCACCGGGCGGTTCGCCCGTGCGCCGCCGGCCGGCGGGCTGGTCGGCTAAGCCGGTGGGCGGCGTGCCCGCCCGGCCCCGGGGCCGCTCCGGCGCCGGGGCGCAGGCTCTGCCGCCCGCGCGCAGGTCGCGCACCCGGGGGCCACGGCCCGGTTGCACCGACTCCCCCGGCGGCCGGGCACGTCGGCGCGGCGGTGGGGGTGGTGCGGGGACCTGCGGTCCCGTCTGCATGCCCTGACCCTGCAACGTGATCGTCCTCCCCGAGCGCTACGGCGGCGGTCACCACGGTTCGCGTCCACCGAGTGTAAAGAAAAGGTAATGCGCCCCACCGACAATTGGGTGCCGGACCGGGGGTCCATCGCTCGCCTGTCCGTGTCATGATGTGCGCGCAACTGCATACCGGCCGCTCGAATCCATGCGGGAGAGTTCCCGGACCAGCGGTGATCTACGCGATCACCCGCCCCGGGGCGCCGAAGGAGCAAGTCCTCCCTTGAATCTCTCAGGCCCCGATACCGCGTGGACGAGGCAGATCTGAAAAGCGAGCCGTTTCGCACGGCTCCACCCAAGGTGCAAGCCAGGCCCCGCTTCAAGGGGTCAAGGCGAACCTCTCAGGTTCCGATGACAGATGGGGAGGATGTCTTCGCCAGCCCCTGCCCACCTTTGGGAGCCCGCACCGATGAGCAGCCTGCCCGATTCTCCGCGCCGTACCGCCCTTGACGCGACCCATCGCGCGCTCGGCGCCACCATGACCGACTTCGCAGGCTGGGACATGCCGCTGCGCTACGGGAGCGAGCGCGAGGAGCACAACGCCGTCCGTACCCGTGCCGGCCTGTTCGACCTCTCCCACATGGGCGAGATCGCCGTGACCGGCCCGCAGGCCGCCGAGGTGCTGGACTTCGCCCTGGTCGGCAACCTGTCGTCGGTGGCCGTCGGGCGCGCCCGCTACACCATGATCTGCGACGCCGACGGCGGCATCCTGGACGACCTGATCGTCTACCGGCTGGCGGAGCAGACGTACCTGGTGGTCGCGAACGCCGCCAACGCGCAGACCGTGCTCGACGCGCTCACCGAGCGCGCGGCCGGCTTCGACGCCCAGGTGCGCGACGACCGCGACCACTACGCCCTGCTGGCCGTCCAGGGCCCCGAGTCCCCCGGCATCCTCAGGTCGCTGACCGACGCCGACCTGGACGGGCTCAAGTACTACGCGGGCCTGCCCGGCACCGTGGCCGGCGTGGACGCGCTGATCGCCCGCACCGGGTACACCGGCGAGGACGGCTTCGAGCTGTTCGTCGCCCCGGGCGACGCGGTGGCCCTGTGGCAGGCGCTGACCGAGGCCGGCGCGGGCGTCGGCCTCATCCCGTGCGGGCTCTCCTGCCGCGACACGCTGCGCCTGGAGGCGGGCATGCCGCTGTACGGGAACGAGCTGACCACCGCCACCACGCCCTTCGACGCCGGCCTGGGCCGCGTGGTGAAGTTCGAGAAGACGACCAACGGGGGCCGCTTCGTCGGCCGCGAGCCGTTGGAGGGCGCGGCCAAGCGGGCCGCCGAGGCCCCGCCGCGCAAGCTGGTCGGCCTGATCGCCACCGGCCGTCGGGTGCCGAGGGCCGGGTTCCCGGTCGTGGCCGCCGACGGCACCGTCATCGGCGAGGTCACCTCCGGCGCCCCCTCGCCCACCCTGGGCAAGCCGATCGCCATCGCCTACGTGGACGCCGAGCACGCCGCCCCCGGTACCGAGGGCGTGGCCGTGGACATCCGTGGCACGCACGAGCCGTACGAGGTCGTCGCGCTCCCCTTCTACAAGCGCGAGCGCTAGCCAGCACCGCGACCGGACCCGGCCCGCCGTGCCGTGTCGGCCCCGCCCCACGCCCCGGCGCCCCGTGTCCGTTCCTTCGTTTCCCCGCCCCCTTGCACGACCACGCCCTCGCGTACAGGAGAATCAGGACATGAGCAACCCCCAGCAGCTTCGCTACAGCAAGGAGCACGAGTGGCTGTCGGCCGCCGCGGACGGCGTGTCGACGGTCGGCATCACCGAGCACGCGGCAGGCGCGCTCGGCGATGTCGTCTACGTCCAGCTCCCGGAGGTCGGCACCGAGGTCACCGCGGGCGAACCCTGCGGTGAGCTGGAGTCGACCAAGTCGGTCAGCGACCTGTACGCGCCGGTATCCGGTGAGATCACCGAGGTCAACCAGGACGTCGTGGACGACCCGTCGCTGGTGAACACGGCCCCCTTCGAGGGTGGCTGGCTGTTCAAGGTGAAGGTGTCGGAAGAGCCGGGCGACCTGCTCTCGGCCGACGAGTACGCCGCCTTCACCGGCAACTGAGCGCAACCTTCCACGTACCCCTGACGACTCTGATCGGGATGCCGATGTCGACTTTCAACAGTTCCCTCCACGAGTTCGATCCGGACGTCGCCGCCGCCGTCGACGCCGAGCTCCACCGCCAGCAGTCCACCCTGGAGATGATCGCGTCGGAGAACTTCGCTCCGGTCGCCGTCCTGGAGGCCCAGGGCTCGGTCCTCACCAACAAGTACGCCGAGGGCTACCCCGGTCGTCGTTACTACGGCGGCTGCGAGCACGTGGACGTCATCGAGCAGATCGCCATCGACCGCATCAAGGCGCTGTTCGGCGCCGAGGCCGCCAACGTGCAGCCGCACTCGGGCGCGCAGGCCAACGCCGCCGCGATGTTCGCGCTGCTCAAGCCCGGCGACACGATCATGGGTCTGAACCTGGCGCACGGCGGGCACCTGACCCACGGCATGAAGATCAACTTCTCCGGCAAGCTCTACAACGTGGTCGCCTACCACGTGGACGAGCAGACCGGTCAGGTCGACATGGACGAGGTCCAGCGGCTCGCCAAGGAGCACCGCCCCAAGCTGATCGTGGCCGGCTGGTCGGCCTACCCGCGCCAGCTCGACTTCGCGGCCTTCCGCCGGGTGGCCGACGAGGTCGGCGCGTACCTCATGGTGGACATGGCGCACTTCGCCGGTCTGGTGGCCGCGGGCCTGCACCCCTCGCCCGTGCCGCACGCGCACGTGGTGACCACCACCACGCACAAGACGCTGGGCGGCCCCCGTGGCGGTGTGATCCTCTCTACGGCCGAACTGGCCAAGAAGATCAACTCGGCGGTCTTCCCCGGCCAGCAGGGTGGCCCGCTGGAGCACGTGATCGCGGCCAAGGCCGTCGCCTTCAAGATGGCGGCCTCGGAGGAGTTCACGGAGCGTCAGCGGCGCACGCTGGAGGGCTCGCGCATCCTGGCCGAGCGGCTGACCCAGGCCGACGTGGCCGAGGCGGGCGTGGCCGTCCTCTCCGGCGGCACCGACGTGCACCTGGTCCTGGTGGACCTGCGCAACTCCGAGCTGGACGGCCAGCAGGCGGAGGACCGGCTGCACGAGGTCGGCATCACCGTCAACCGCAACGCCATCCCGAACGACCCGCGCCCCCCGATGGTCACCTCGGGCCTGCGGATCGGCACCCCGGCGCTGGCCACCCGCGGCTTCCAGACGGAGGACTTCCGCGAGGTCGCCGACGTCATCGCGCAGGCCCTCAAGCCGTCCTACGACGCCGAGGCGCTGCGCGAGCGGGTCAGCGCGCTGGCCGCGAAGCACCCGTTGTACGTCACGCTGTAACCCTTCGGCTGGGCGGCTTTCCCGGGGCACCGCGCACACTGGTAGTGGGCCGGTGCCCCGTCCCACGTCCGGACGGGGCCGTCCGCCGGCCCCGTACCGGCCAGACACCGGGGCCCACCGGCCCCCTCCGGAGGGCCCGGCCCGTCCGGCCCGCCCGTACGACAATTGCATCCGGCCCCGCACCGCGGCGGCCATCCGCCCGCTCCGCCGACGGGGCGCGCCCCGTCACCGCTCCAGGGCTCCCTCAGTCCCACGCCCCATGGACGCGGAACCTCCCGCCCCACCGCCCCCCTCTCTCCCTCCGCACTCCGAACCACCCACACCGAGCAGACAAAGGGGTCAGCTACCGTGGCCATCTCCGTATTCGATCTCTTCTCCATCGGCATCGGTCCCTCCAGCTCCCACACCGTCGGCCCGATGCGCGCCGCCCGCATGTTCGTGCGCCGCCTGAAGAACGAGGGCCTGCTGGCCCACACCACCGCCGTCCGCGCCGAGCTGTTCGGCTCCCTGGGCGCCACCGGCCACGGCCACGGCACCCCCAAGGCGGTCCTGCTCGGGCTTGAGGGCTACGCGCCGAAGACCGTGGACGTGGAGCGCGCCGACGGCGAGGTCGACCGCATCCGCCAGACGAAGCGGCTGCGGCTGCTCGGCGCGGAGATCGGCGCCGACCACGAGATCGACTTCGACGAGCCGAACGAGCTGATCCTGCACCGCCGCCGCTCGCTGCCCTACCACGCCAACGGCATGACGCTCTTCGCCTACGACGCGGACGGGCTGCCGCTTCTGGAGAAGACGTACTACTCGGTGGGCGGCGGCTTCGTGGTGGACGAGGACGCGGTGGGCGAGGACCGCATCAAGCTCGACGACACCGTTTTGACCCACCCCTTCCGCACCGGCGACGAGCTGCTGCGCCTGTCCCGCGAGACCGGGCTGTCCATCTCCGCGCTGATGCTGGAGAACGAGAAGGAATGGCGCACCGAGGAGGAGATTCGCGCGGGCCTGCTGGAGATCTGGCGGGTGATGCAGGCGTGCGTGACGCGGGGCATGTCGCGCGAGGGCATCCTGCCCGGCGGCCTCCGGGTCCGCCGCCGCGCCGCGACGGCCGCCCGCGCGCTGCGCGCCGAGGGCGACCCGGCCGCGCACGCGATGGAGTGGGTGACGCTGTACGCGATGGCGGTCAACGAGGAGAACGCGGCCGGTGGCCGCGTGGTGACCGCCCCGACCAACGGCGCGGCCGGCATCATCCCCGCCGTCCTGCACTACTACGTCAACTTCGTCGCCAAGGACTCGACGGAGAGCGAGCGGGAGGACGGCATCGTCCGCTTCCTGCTGGCGGCCGGCGCCATCGGCATGCTCTTCAAGGAGAACGCGTCCATCTCCGGCGCCGAGGTCGGCTGCCAGGGCGAGGTCGGCTCGGCCTGCTCGATGGCCGCCGGCGGCCTGGCCGAGGTACTCGGCGGCTCCACGGAGCAGGTGGAGAACGCCGCCGAGATCGGCATGGAGCACAACCTGGGCCTGACCTGTGACCCGGTCGGTGGCCTCGTCCAGATCCCGTGCATCGAGCGCAACGGCATGGCCTCGGTCAAGGCCGTCACCGCCGCCCGCATGGCCCTGCGTGGTGACGGCCGCCACCACGTCTCGCTCGACAAGGTCATCAAGACGATGAAGGAGACGGGCGCGGACATGAAGGTCAAGTACAAGGAGACCGCGCGCGGCGGGCTCGCGGTCAACGTCATCGAGTGCTGAGCACGTCACCACGGTAGGCCCTGACCAGCGCGTTCCCATCCTTCGGCGCGGTCAGGGCCTGCCCTGTCCGCACGGCGGGAAGCCGCTGGGAACCCCCTCGGACAGCGCGGGAAGTCCCCGAAGAGTCCCTGGGAGCTCCCGCGCGGGCCCTGGGCGCCGGATCTGCCCACCGCACAGTCACGGGGGTCCGGTGCCCCGCGCGTTCGTGTGCGCGGACACCGTGACCGGGAAGGTCGCCAACGCGGTCGCCGTGCTGGGGTAGGCCGGCCGTAGCCTCGGACGGCTCGCGCTCCTGGAGGGGCCGCGACCTCCGAGCGGGTCGGGCAGGTCGGGCTGGTCGCACCTGGGGGGCCGCGACGTGATCTGCTCGCTCGCATCGCCTATCTCGACAGCGGGGCTGGTCGCACCTGGGGGGAACCGTGCCCCCTCCCGCGCCGGGCAGGGCGTGGGCGGGCCCGGCGGCGGTCACCGAGGCGGCCCACGCCGTCGCCCGCCCCGCGCTCCGCGGCGCCGGCGGCGCCCGGACGAAGCGGCCAGCGTGGGAGCGCCCACGGGGCTTGGCCGGGGTCGCGTCACGCCTCGTAGGATCAGCGCATGGTGGCCTTTGTACCGTCGTTCGTCTGCTTCTTCCTGTTCTGTGTGGGTGTGGTGCGAGATCGCCGCCGAGTGAGCAACGCGGTTCTGCTGGGCCTGTCCGCCGTCTTCGCGGTGTTCGCGCTCGTGCTGCGGGTGGCCTCCGAGCGGGCCCAGTCGGGCCGCGATCTGGCCGTCGCGCTGCTGACCCTGGCGGGCGTGGGGGTCGTCACGCTGGCGTGGTTCCTCGTCGCCAACGGGATCACCATGGTGCGCAAGGAGGGCAGGAGCCTGGCGAACCTGCTGTCCCTGGGAGCGGGCACCGCCCTGGTCGCCCTGCTCGTACTGCTGGTCACCGCGCTGGTGCTGCACACGCACACGCTGGTGGTGGTGGCCGCGACGGCGGTGGCGCTCGCCGGATACGTCGCCTTCCTGTTCCTCTGTTTCCTCGTCTACGGGGGCCTGTACGGGCGTCTGCGTACCTGGCGCCGGGCGGACTACGTCGTGGTCCTCGGCTCGGGCCTGATCGGCGGCACCACCGTGCCCCCGCTGCTGGCCGCCCGCCTCGACCGGGCCCGGAGGGAACACGCCAGGCTGTCCCGGAAGGGCCGGCGCCCGGTCCTGCTCACCTCGGGAGGACAGGGACCCGACGAGAAGCTGCCCGAGTCGCACGCGATGGCCGACTACCTGGTCGCCCAGGGCTTCCCCGCCGACCTGATCGCACGTGAGGACCGCTCGACGACCACGGACGAGAACCTGACGTTCAGCAAGGCCCTGATGGAGCGGGCCAACCCCACCTACCGGTGTGTGATCGTCACGAACAACTACCACGTCTTCCGCGCCGCGATCACCGCCCGCCGCACCGGCGTCCGGGGCCACGTGATCGGCGCCCCGACCGCCGCGTACTTCTGGCCGAGCGCCATGATCCGCGAGTTCGTGGCCCTCCTGGTCGCCTACCGCCGCACCAACGCCGCGCTCTTCCTACTCGTCCTGCTGAGCGGCCTGTTCATCTGGTGGCTGGGGTGGCCGTCGCCGCAGGCCGTCACGTAGCGGTCGAGGCCCTCCAGGTGCCCTGCGGGCGCCGAACCCCACCAGGGGGCGAGGCGGGGGTCCCCGCCGGGTGGAGGGGCCGCGGTGATCGCGCGTTGCGCGGATGGCGCGCTCGCCGGGCACGAGCCGGCGAGCGCCGACGCTTCGGGGGCCGGGGGTTGGCTGACCGCCGGCGCCGCCGGCCGGGGCCCGTACGGCGGGGCCGGGTCGGCGGTCCGCGTCGAGGACGGGTGTCAGCGGTCCGCGTCGAGGGCGGTGTCGGCGCACGCCCCCACGGGCTCCTCCGTCGCCGCCCCGTACCCAGCGGAGCGACCCCCGAGCAGAGCCCCGTACCGAACGGGCCGCGTGAGCCGTGGCCGGGTCGCACCGGGGCGGGTGCGGCGAGCGCTCAGCGGGGCGCGACCCGCCGACGCCCCGGCCCACCGCCCCGTACCGCCCGCTCCGTACGCAGCGGAGCGACCCCGTGTCGCCCGCCGCCCGGTACCCAGCGGAGCGACCCCGTACGGGTCACCTCACACGTTCTCGGACAGCAGCACCGCCCATGTGCCCGGCTCCAGCGCGTGGAACAGGTGCGGGAGGTCTCCGGGGTAGGTCACGGCGTCGCCGGGGCGCAGTTCGACGGGGTCGTCGGCGAGGCCCACGAGGGCCCGGCCGGCGCTCAGGACGACGTGCTCCACGATGCCCGGCGGGTGTGGCTCGGAGACGCGGGGTTCGCCGGGTTCGGCGGCGACGCGGTAGATGTCGCGTCGCGCGCCCGGCGGGCAGGTGGCGAGGAGGGTGGCGCGGTAGTCGGCCCGCGCGGAGAAGACGACGGGCCCCTCGCCCGCCCTGATCACCTGGACACGGGGCTTGGGCGGGTCCATCAGGCGGGAGAAGGGGATGTCCAGGGCGACGCAGAGCGCCCAGAGCGTCTCCAGGCTGGGGTTGCCCGTGCCGGACTCCAGCTGCGAGAGCGTGGACTTGGCGATCTTGGCCCGCTGGGCGACCTCCGTCAGGCTGAGGCCGGCCCGGTCACGTTCCCGGCGCAGAGCCGTGGCGATGGCGGCGAGAGGGGGCTTGTCGGGGTTCTTCCGCGTCAACGTTCACTCCATCGGTCCGCCGTTCGCCTTGACGAACGCCATGCGGCATGTTCATTATGCGCTCCATGCGTTCGATGTGGAGAACTCTGGAGCACGGGGTGCTGCGGGACATTGTTCTCGTCTGTCTGGCGATCGGCGTCATCGGCCTCTCGTACGGCGCGATCGCGGTCGCCTCCGGCTTCCCGCTGTGGGCCCCGGTCCTGCTGGGCGTGCTCGTCGTCGCCGCCTCCTCCGAGTTCCTGTTCGTCGGGGTCGTCGCGGCGGGCGGCAGCCCCCTGGCGGCGCTGTGCGCCGGGCTGCTGGTCAACGCGCGGCACCTGCCCTTCGGCCTGGCCGTCCCCGACGTGGTGGGCACGGGCTGGCGGCGCCTGGTCGGCACTCATCTGATGAACGACGAGACCGTCGTCTTCGCGCTGGCCCAACGGGACCCGTCGCGCCAGCGAGCGGCGTACTGGCTCTGCGGTCTCGGCATCCTGGTGTGCTGGCCGCTGGGGGCCCTGCTGGGCGGCGTGGCCGGGGCCTTCGTCGACGACACGGACGCGCTGGGCCTGGACGCCATGTTCCCGGCGGTGATCCTGGCGCTGGTCCTGCCCGCGCTGCGGGACCGCGTCACCCGGCGCGCGGCCCTCGCGGGTTCGACCCTGGCCCTGGCCACGACGCCCCTGCTGCCGGTGGGCCTGCCGGTGCTGCTGGCGCTCGTCGGCGTGGGCCTCGCGGTCGGGCGCCCCACGGCGGAGGAGGACACCCGGTGAGGACCACCCCCGCACTGGTCGTCGCGATGCTCGTGCTGGCCGCCGGAACCTACGCCTTCCGTCTCGCCGGCCCCCTGTTGCGCGCCAGGTTCGCCTTTCCCCGCGCGGTGGACAGGCTCGTGGAGCGGGCCGCCGTGGTGCTGCTGACCGCACTGGTCTCTACCACTGCCCTCTTCCAGGGACACGACGGGGCCGGACCCGCCCGCCCCGTGGGCGTCCTGGTCGGCGGCGTGCTGGCCTGGCGCGGGGCCCCGTTCCTCGTGGTGGTGCTGGGCGCCGCGGCGACCGCCGCCGGACTGCGCCTGCTCGGGCCCGCGCTGGCGGGCCTGTGACCACCGCACCCGCGCCCCACGGGGCCGGCCGAGGTCGCTCGGGGTCGGTGGCGAGCGGGGCCGGTGGCGAGCGGGGAGCACCGGTCAGGCGTCGCACGGCGCCCCGCGCCCCGCCCCGACCGGCGGGCGGGCCGCCCCCGGGCTGGGGCCGAATAAACGCGCTCAGGACGGGCCCTGGCCATTGGATAGGATGCAGGCAGCCTGCGAAGAGACACCGCCACGCCGCGTGTCCCCACGGCGTACGCCAGCAGGATCTGGACTCAGTTGCCGTGCCGCGCACGGCCCACAGCGGTAGAAATTGGGAGCATCCGACGATGACTCGACACCTGATCACCAGCGCGCTTCCCTACATCAACGGGATCAAGCACCTGGGGAACCTGGTCGGGTCCATGCTCCCGGCGGACGTCTACACCCGGTACCTGAGGCAACGGGGCCACGACGCCCTGTACATCTGCGCCACCGACGAGCACGGCACCCCGGCGGAGCTCGCCGCGAAGGACGCCGGGCTGCCGGTCTCGGAGTTCTGCTCGCAGCAGCACGCGGCCCAGAAGGCGGTCTACGACGGGTTCGCGCTCGACTTTGACTACTTCGGCCGCAGCTCCTCCGAGCAGAACCGCGAGATCACCCAGCGTTTCGCGCGGAAGCTGCACGAGAACGGCTTCATCGAGGAGCGGGCGATCCGCCAGGTCTTCTCGATCGCCGACGACCGCTTCCTGCCCGACCGGTACATCGTCGGTACGTGCCCCCACTGCGGCTACGACAAGGCGCGCGGCGACCAGTGCGAGAACTGCACGCGTGTCCTGGACCCGACCGACCTGATCGAGCCCCGCTCCGCGATCAGCGGCAGCAGCGAGCTGGAGGTCCGCGAGACCAAGCACCTCTTCCTCCTCCAGTCGAAGCTGGCCGGCGAGGTCGAGTCCTGGATCGACGCCAACGGCGACGAGTGGCCCCAGCTGGCCTCCTCGATCGCCCGCAAGTGGCTGACCGAGGGCCTGCACGACCGGTCGATCACGCGCGACCTGGAATGGGGCGTGCCCGTCCCCGCCGACACCTGGCCCGAGTTGGCGGCGGAGGGCAAGGTGTTCTACGTCTGGTTCGACGCCCCCATCGAGTACGTCGGGGCGACGAAGGAGTGGGCGGACCTGGAGCCGGAGACGCGCGACTGGAAGTCCTGGTGGTACGAGGCCGCCGACGTCCGGTACACCCAGTTCATGGCCAAGGACAACGTCCCGTTCCACACGGTCATGTTCCCGGCCATGCAGATCGGGACGCGCGAGCCGTGGAAGCGGGTCGACCACGTCAAGGCGTTCAACTGGCTGAACTACTACGGCGGGAAGTTCTCGACCTCGCAGCAGCGGGGCATCTTCTCCGACACGGCTCTGGAGCTCCTGCCGGCCGACTACTGGCGCTACTTCCTGATGGCGCACGCGCCCGAGTCGGACGACACCTCCTTCACCTGGGAGCTGTTCTCCGCCTCGGTCAACAAGGACCTCGCGGACACCCTGGGCAACTTCGTCAACCGGGTGCTCTCCTTCTCGCGCAAGCGGTTCGGCGACACCGTCCCGGCGGGCGCGGCGGCCGGCGAGGCGGAGCGGAAGCTGGGCGAGGAGGTCGCACGGCTGCTGGCCGAGTACGAGGGCCACATGGAGGCCCTCCAGTTCCGCAAGGCGGTGCAGGCGCTGCGCGCGCTGTGGAGCGCGGGCAACTCCTACCTGGAGGAGAAGGCTCCCTGGCTGCAGATCAAGACCGACCAGGAGGCAGCGGCGCTCACGCTGCGTACCGCGATGAACCTGATCCACCTGTACGCGGTCGTGTCGGCGCCGTTCATCCCCGCTTCCGCGCAGGCCATGCGGGGGGCCTTCGACCTGACGGACGACACCGCGACGTGGGTCACCGCGCAGGAGGCCCGCGCCCTGGCCTCCGTGCCGGCGGGCACCGCGTTCTCCGTGCCCCCGGTGCTCTTCGCCAAGGTCACCGACGACGACCTCGACGCCTGGCGCTCGCGCTTCGGCGGCCAGTAGGGGCTTGCCGGTGGGGCGGGGTCTGGGTCGGCCGGTGTGCTCCTTCCTGGTGCGTCACGGAGAGGCGGACTCCGCACGCCTCTCCGTGCTCGCCCCCACGTTCCACGGCAGTCGCCGTGACGTCGCGCCTCTGACTCGCGGGTCCGGCCCGCGTCGTCGTACTCCCGGCGGATCTCCCGCCACGCCCCCCTGAAGCGGCCTTACGGGCCCGTGAATCGACTGGACCCCGGCGTCCCACGACACCGCCACCGCCCACGGGTGTGCTCCAGTCACCGGACGACCCCGCGACCCAACGCCCGGCTGACAAACCTCGGCGAACAGCCCGTTTGACCCGGGCGGTTCGTTCGACCGGCTCGACCCGCTCGGCACGGACCACGGCCCGCCCGGCCCATCGAACCGCGAGGGGCACGGAGCAAGGCGGGCGGCGGCGCGGCGCGGCGGGGGCGCGGAGGGCGTCGCGCGGGGCTGCCGGACGGCGTGTGTCTCCTGGTACAACGGCAGGAGACGGAGCGACGCGGAGAGGCGGGGGCCGTGGGGGACACTGATGTGGCGGAGGTGCGATTAGCGGCGCACAGCGACCGCTTCGCGGCGGATGACGACCGCTGGCAGGCGCAGGTACTCCTGTTGCACGCGGCCCTGGTCGAGGCAACCGGGCTGGTGGAGCGCCGCCCCGAGCCGATCACGGAGGGTACGGGTACCAAGGGCGCGCTCTCCCATGTGGTGATCGGCCTCACCGGACCCGCCGTAGCCGGCACGGTCGCCGCCATCGCCGCCTGGCTCAGGCGGGACCGGGGCCGCAGCGTACGCCTGACCTGGTCCGTCGAGGGACGCGAGGGCGAGTTCACGGTCACCGGCAGCACGGTCGACAACGCGACACTGCGCACCGCCCTTGAGCACGGCCTGCGAGCGGCGACGGCGGAGCGACCGTCCGCCGACGAACCGACCGCCCCGGACGGCGCGCCACGTGACTGAGCCGGCGGGCGAGTTCCGGGCGCTGCTGATCGGCAACTCCGAGTTCTCCGGGCCGCCCGACGGCCCACGCCCCCTGCTGGGGCCACCGACCGACGTTCGAGCGTTGGCCGCCGCGCTGACGGACCCGGACACCGGGCTGCACGGGGGCGGCGGCGTGCGCACCGTACTGGAGGGCGACACCCAGCACATCAAGGAGGAGCTGGCTGACTTCTTCGAAGGTGCTCGCGCGCGCCAGCGACTCCTTCTCTACTACAGCGGCCACGGCCTGCTCGACCTGCACAACCGGCTGCGGCTGGGTGCCCGCGACACCACGCACGAGCACCTCCGCGCGCGCTCGCTGGAACTGCGGTACATCGACGAGCTGATCGACGACTGCGCGGCACGGTCGATCGTCGTGATCCTGGACTGTTGCTTCAGCGGGGCCGCCGCGGTCAAGGGAACGGACCCGGCGGCCCAACTCGCCGGACACGGCCGCTTCGTGATGACCAGCTCCAGTCACGCGGACACGTCGGCGGACGCCGCCGAGCGCGGTACGACGAGCCCCTTCACCCAACACCTCGTGGCCGGACTCCGGTCCGGCGCCCCTGACCGGGGCGGCTACGTCACGGCATACGACCTCTACCACTACGTCCACGACAGGCTACGCCCCTCCGGTCAGATCCCCCATGTGAAGACCCAGGCCGGGGTCGGCGCCATCCCGCTGGCCCGCCGTACACGGCGGCCGGCCCCGTCCAAGCCGTCCCACGCTGACGAGCGTGGTCGACAGGACGAACAGCGTCCGGAGCGGCAGGAGGCCGCCGAGTACGTCGATATCCGACCCCACCTGGTCGGTCACCACGGGAGTCGCACCGCGATGCCCGCGTACACGGACTTCAGCGGGATGGTGTTCGTCCAGCTTCCGCCGCACGGAGCGGGGATGCTGGCGGTCCACCGCGACGAGATCCTCGCGGCGAGCGAGGGCACTCCCGTCACCGCCGAGGTGTACCGCCGCGCCACGCTCTCCTGGCGCGGGGCCCACTCCGGGGTTCACGGCCGCAAGGTGGCCGACGTGCGATCCGAGCTCCTGGGCGGCGGCGTGGTCGCCTTCACCCTGCCGACCGGGCAGGGCGTCGAGTGGGCGGCGCCGCAGGTGCGGGTGTTCCGCCAGGCCAGGGAGCGGGGGCGATGGCCAGGTACCCCCCTGCCTCCCAGCCGCGCCCTGCTCGCCGAACTCAGGGCCGACAGCGGCTACCGACGTCTACGGCGCCGGGGCCTGCGGGGTGCGGCCTACGGCCTCGCGCTGGTTGTCGCGACGATGCTGCGGTACCCCCTGAGTGGCTTCCTCGGGCTGGGCGAGGCGACCTGCCTGGCCCTCGACGCCCTCGTGCTCCCCAGCGGCATCGCCGCCTTCGCGAGCCGGAGGACAACCTGGCGATTCATCCGCGTCCGGGCCGTGTTGCGCGGCTCCGGGCTGTACGCCGTGTCGATGGTCATGCGCACCGAGCGGTTGTCGGAGTGGTCCTCCGACGGCATCGTCGGCATCGAGCTGCACCCGCCGTGGGCATGGCTCGCGTACCCCGACGCGGCGCACACACCGCTGCTCCCACAGCACGGAAGTACCAACGCCTCCGGCGTCTGGCAGACGTCCGTAGGGGACTGGCAGTCACTCGCGGTGAAGCTGGACTCCGCGCACGGACGCTACGTCGATGGCCGGCCGGGGTCCGCCGTCGAACGCGTCGAGGTCATCGGCACCCCCGCGCCCGGCCGTTGGCTCGTCATCCGCACGCCCGACGGTCTGCTCTGGCCGAGGAACAAGGCCGTGCTCGGCTACCCAGGCCGGGACGCCCCCGGTCCACGCCTCTTTCGCGGCCAGTAGAGCAGGCGGAAGCGGCCCGTCGCATCTGTGGCCCCAGCCCGCCCCGCCCGGCCTGGGCGGCTCACTCGGCCGGCTCCACCCGCGTGGTCCGCCCGCCCTCGGCCCGCAGCCGCTCGGCCCCGGCGCGGGCGTACCGGGCCGCGGCCGTGGTGGTCAGGGTGGCGCCGTGGGCGAAGGCCGTCGTGAACGCGGGGGCGCCCAGGATGGCGCGGGCCGCCGTGGTGACGCGGTCGACGTCGCCGCGTTCGGCGGCGGGCAGCGGGGCGCCCACGCCCCGCCTGGCGGCGTCGGCCGCACCCAGCAGGCGGGCCGCGCGGGTGGCGCCCGGCGCGTCGCCGCGCAGGACCGCCGCGCCCGCGAGGCCCTCCAGGGCCAGTGCGAGGGCGCGCGGTTCGTCGAGTTGGCGCGCGACCGCCAGGGCGCGCAGGTGGTACGCGCGGGCTTGGGCCGCCTCGCCGCGCAGTTCCGCGACGAAACCGAGTTCGGCCAGTCGCAGATGGTCGCCCGCCGGGGAGGACACGTCCGCGTACCGCTCGCCGATGCGCGTCAGGTGGGCTTCGGCGGCGTCCAGGTCGTGCACGCGGCGGGCGCCGAGGGCCAGGCCCATCCGCGAGTGGATCTCACCGTAGGTGTAACCCTGCTCGACGGCGCAGCGGTGTGCCTGTTCGTGGAGTTCGCGCGCCCGCTCCCAGTCCTGGGCGAGCAGCGCGAGCCGGCCCAGACCGGACAGCCGCGCCGAGACCTCCGCCGCCAGCCCCAGCGACCGTGCCATACGAAGTCCCTCGTGCTGGCGGCGCTCCGCCTCCTCGTACGCGCCTCTGATCTCGGCCAGCGCCGCCAGGGGCGAGACGGTCTGGAGCTCGCCCCAGCGGTCGCCCAGGGCACGGAAGAGGTCGGCGCCGCGCCGTCCGTCGCGGTCGAGCGCCGCCAGGTCGCCGCGTACCAGCGCGAGCATCGCGCGCAGGCTCAGCGCGGCGGCCGAGCCCCACGCGTCCCCCGTGGCGGTGCACAGGGCCAGGGTGCGGGAGTTCAGCTCCTCGGCGTCGGCCGTGGCGCCCGCGCTGAAGAGGCCGTACGCGCACAGCCACAGGGCGTGGGCGCGGCGCGCGGGGTCGCGGATCGCGTCGGCGGCCCCCGGCTCCACGACCGCCCCGTGGTCGCCGGTGAGCAGGGCGAACGCGGTGTGCACAAGCGCGAGTTCGGCGTACGGGGCGGCGGCCGGCGCGTCCACGGGGCGGGGCGCGGGGGCGGGACAGCCGGGGCCGCCGGGGAGGGGTGGGCCCGCGGGGGTGGTGGCGCCGTTGGGTGCGCCCCCGGGTGCGCTCGTGGTGTCGGGCGCCCGCGCGACCCCGGGTGTCGAGGTGGCGCCGGGCGTCGAGGGGGCCGCGGGTGTTGAGGGGGCGCCAGGTGCCGGGGTGGCTTGGGAGGGTGGGGCGACTTCGGTCGGGACGGCCGTCGCGTGGCCCGGGGCGGGTGGGGAGGGGGCGGCCCCCGCGCGGTGGAGGGCGGCCTCGGGGTGGGCGGGGAGCGTGGCCCGTAGGGTGCGGCGGCCCTCGGTGAGCCGGCCGCGCAGGAGCCACCACCACGCCAGGGCGACGGCCAGCCGCGCGGCCCGGTCCACCGTGCCGGGCGGGGCGGGGCTCGCGGCGCTGTCGAGCGCCAGGCGCAGGTTCCCGGCCTCGGCGTCCAGCCGGGCGAGCCAGTCCCGTTGCGCGGCGGCACGCAGATGGGGCGCGGCGCGTTCGGCGAGTGCGAGGTAGTGGCCCAGATGGCGGTCGCGTGCGGCGTCGTGTTCCGCCCGCTCGCGCAACCGCTCCATCGCGTACGCGGCCACGGACTCCAGCAGCCGGTAGCGCCTGCCGGTCGGCGTGGCCACGACGGCCACCAGGGACCGGTCGACCAGTCGCGTCACGAGGTCGAGCACGTCCTGTGGGGCGACGCCCTCCCCCGCGCACACCGCCTCGGCGGCCGGCAGGTCGCAGCCGTCGCTGAAGACGGCCAGCCGGCGCAGGACGGCCCGTTCGGGGGCGCTGAGCAGTTCCCAGCTCCAGTCGATCACCGCCCGCAGCGTCTGCTGGCGGGCGGGCGCGCCCCGCTGGCCGAGCGTCAGCACGCGGAACCGGTCACCGAGGCGCGCGGCCAACTCCCGCACACCCAGGGCGCGTACGCGGGTGGCGGCCAGCTCCAGGGCGAGCGGGATGCCGTCGAGGCGGCGGCAGATCTCCACGACGGCGTCCCGGTCGACGAGGGCGGCCGCCTCGGGGTCGAGCGGGAAGCCGGGGGTGCGGGCGGCGGCGCGCTCGTGGAAGAGCCGCACGGCGTCGGCGGTCGACAACGGCTCGACCAGGAACACCGACTCGCCCGTCAGGCCCAGCGGTTCCTGGCTGGTGACCAGCAGGCGCAGGCCCGGCGCGGTACGCAGGAGGCGTTCGGCGAGTTCGGCGGCGGCCTCGACGACGTGCTCGCAGTTGTCCAGGACGAGCAGCGCGCGGCGATCCCGCAGGGCGGTGGCGAGACGGTGGAGCGGGGCGGGCGCGGGGGCGCCGCGTGGGGCGGGGGCGGCGTCCTCCCTGATGCCGACGGCCATGGCGACGATCTGCGCGAGTTCGTCGGCGCCGCCGGCGCGCACGCCGGCGAACTCCACGAGTCGGATTCCGTCCGGGAACCGGTCGCCGGCCTGCCGCTCCGCACCGGCCACCGCCAGCCGCGTCTTGCCCACACCGCCCGGACCGGTGAGCGTCACCAGCCGCGCCTCCGCGAGGCGTCGCGCGACGGTGGCGAGGTCCTCCCGCCGCCCGATCAGCGACGTGAGCGGGGCGGGCAGAGGCAGGTCACCACCGAACAGGCCGCCATCACGCCCGGATGTGACGTCCGCGCGGTACGGGGCGGGGGACGCGGTCGAGGCCGGGGCTGGGGTCGGGGCCGGGGTCGGGGTCGGGGTCGGGGTCGGGGTCGGGGTCGGGGTCGGGGTCGGGGTCGGGGTCGGCTGAAGGGTGCCGGAGGGGGCGTACGGGGCGTACGGGGCGGGGGTGGGGGCCGGTCGGGTCGCGCCCTCGCCGGGCGCGGGCGGGGTGTCGTTCCGGCCGGGGGCGTTTGCACCGTCCGGTGCCGGGGTGGGGGGCGCGGTCGGAGGGGGCGTGCCGTTGCCGGGAGGCGTCAGGAGGTGCGCGCCGCCGCTGGTACGGGGCGGGGCGGGCGGCTGTCCACCGAGGTGCGGGGACGGGGCGGCCGCCGGCTGGGACGGGGCGGGGGGCGCCGCCGCCGCGCGGGGCCTCGGTTCGCCTCCGGGTGTCGTGGACCCGGGCGGGCGGGCCGGGCCGGGCTGGTCCGCCGCGCCGGGCGCCGCCGGCGGAGGGAGCAGATGGGCGTCCTGCCGGAGCACCGCCTGGTGCAGTGCGCTCAGTTCAGGGCTCGGGTCGACCCCCAGGTCCGCCGCGAGGCGGTGCCGCAACTCCTCGTACGAGGCGAGCGCCTCGCTCTGCCGCCCCGCCCCGTACAGGGCCCGCATCTGGAGCGCGCGGATGCGTTCGCGCAGGGGATACCGGGCCACGAGGTCGGTGAGCTCGCCGGCGAGCGTGAGGTGGTCGCCCGTGGCCAGGCGGGCTCGCGCCCGTTCCTCCAGCGCGGACAGCCGTTGCTCCGTGAGGCGCCGCACGGCGCCGCGTACGAACGCCTCGTCGGCGAAGTCCGCGAAGGCCGGGCCCCGCCACAGGTCCAGTGCCGTGGTCAACCGCGCGGCCCGGTCCGCCGGATCCGGCACCCGCCGGGCCTCGGCGAGCAGGGCGCCGAACCGGGCGGCGTCCACCTCGTCGGTGACACCGTCAAGCCGCAGCCCGTAGCCGGGCGGTTGGCGCACCACCCGGTCCCGACCGACGACCCGGCGCAACTGACTGACCCGGGACTGTAGAGCGCCGGTCGGCCTGCCCGGCGGTCGGTCGCCCCACAGGTCGTGGACGAGCCGGTCGGTCGCGACCGGGCCACCGTCGTGGGCGAGCAGATCCGCCAACAGCGCCCGGACCTTGAGCTCGGGAACGGTGACGACCTCCCCCGCGTCGTCCCACACCACCAGTGGCCCAAGCACCCCAAACCGCATGCGCGTCACTGTATAGCCACCCCGAACACCCACCCGCTGACCGCCTCCCGAGCCCCACCCCGCACGGGGCGACGGTGCGACGGGGGCAACGGAGCGACACGGAGCGGGGCCGGCACGCCCGCTCCGTGCCCCGTACGGGCCGCCGGCGCGGAGGGCAGCGTGGCACTGCCCGGGGCGCGGCGCGGGAGGCGAGGTGGCGCTCGGGGACGGGCCGGGCGCCACGGGGCGTACGGGGCCTGCGGCCTGGCGGCGTACGGGGCCGCGAGCTGTGCGACGACAGGGACGCGGGGTCGGGTGTTCAGGGTGCGCGGCCGGGCTCACGGAGCACGGGGCCGGGCTGACGGAGCCACGGGGTCGTGGGAGATCGCGTCGCCCCCGTGGAGGCGTTCTCGCGGACGGGGCACGGGGCCACGGGGCGGACGGCGCACGGGGCATCGCACCGGCGGCGGACAAGGCGACGGGCGGCGTCCCGCGCGTACCCAACGGAGCGGAGCCCTGTCGTACGGAGCGAGGCGCCCGACCCGCCCAGGCCAGCGGAACGCGGCGCGGGCACTCCCCACGCGGAACAGGCCGTGCCCCCGGAGCCAGCGGGCACGGGACCGAGGCGCCGCCGTGCCGAGCGGGTAGCCGCGCGGCATCCGGGGTGGCGAAGGCGGGGCGCGGGCACGGGGCAAGGAGCCACGGAGCGCACGGCGCGGAGCGGAGAGCGTAACGGCACGAGGCAGGGAGCGGGCAGCCGCACGGCACGCCGGTGGGGAACCCCGGGAGGGGCGAGCGGTCACGGAGCCTACGGCGCGGAGCGGGGCACCACGGAACCTACGACGCGCGGCAAGGCCCCCGCCCCGCCAGGCCACGCACCGCCCGGGACGGAGCCTCGCCGCTCAGCGCGGCGGCCCTCCTCGCACGGTCCGGGGCAGCGCACCCGGACAGCGCCGCGCCCCGCACGCCCCATACGCCCCGCACACCCCGTACGCCCAGTGCGGCGCGGCCCCAGCGCCGCACCCCGCCCGGGACACGGGCCCACCACCCGGCGCCGCGCGACAGCGCCCCGCAGCACGCCGCGTGGTGGGCCCACAGCCGATCCGAAGGATTCCCGAAGCGGGTCCGCGCACAGTCCCACTGTCCGGATCACCCGACGCCCCTCCCCCGTCCCGTACGCCGCCCCCCGGCACCCTCGGGCGCCCCGACGCCCCTGGCCCACCCAACAACATCCGCACCCCCACACCCCCGGCAACCGCCCACCCGCACCCCACCCGCGTACGGCCGAACGGTCCGTCACCCGCAGCAGACCTGGAGCGCACCTCATGAGCACCACATCCGATGCCGCACCCGGCGTCGATTCCGAAGCCGACAGCCGGGCCGACACCGCCACCGCTCGCACGGCCGGTCCCACCGTGGACGCCGGCGGCGGAGCGGGTGGGCCGGCCGGTGGGCAGGAGCGGCAGGGGCTTCCGCTGCTGGCCCTGCTCGCCCTGGCCACGGCCGTCTTCATCACCAGCCTGACCGAGACCCTGCCGGCCGGGCTGCTCCCCGCGATGAGCCACGACCTGCGGGTGAGCGAGTCCGCGACGGGGCAGACGGTGACGATCTACGCGATCGGTACCGCGCTGACCGCGATCCCGTTGACCGCGGCCACGGCGGGGTGGCGGCGCAAGCGGCTGCTGCTGACCGCCATGGGCGGCTTCGCCCTGGCCAACACCGTCACGGCCGTGTCCTCGCACTACGCGCTGACGATGGGGGCGCGGTTCGTCGCGGGCGTCGCGGCGGGCCTGGCCTGGGCGCTGCTCGCCGGGTACGCGCGTCGCATGGCACCGGCCCACCTCCAGGGCCGGGCGATCGCCATCGCCATGGCGGGCATCCCGCTCGCCCTCTCGCTCGGCGTACCCGCCGGCACCTTCCTCGGCCGCGTGACCGACTGGCGGGTGGCGTTCCTGGCCATGACGGGGCTGACGGTGGTCCTCCTGCTGTGGATCGTCGCGGCCGTGCCGGACCACCCGGGGCAGGAGCGCGGCGAGCGGCCGAGGATGCTGGGGGCGCTGCGCGTGCCGGGCGTGACGCCGGTGCTGTTCGTCACGCTCGTCTTCGTGCTGGCGCACACCATCCTGTACGCGTACATCGCGGCGTTCCTCGACGACCTGGGCATGGGCGACGACACCGACCTGGTGCTGCTGGTGTTCGGCGCCGCCTCGTTGGCCAGCATCTGGCTCGTCGGCGCCCAGATCCACCGCCGGCTGCGCGCGCTGACCGTCGCCAGCGCCCTGTTGGTGGCCGTGGGCGCCGCGCTGCTGGCCACCCTCGCGGACCACACCGCACTGGTCTATGCCTCCGCCGTCCTGTGGGGCCTGGGCTGGGGCGGGGTGCCCACGCTGTTGCAGACCGCCGCCGCCGACGCGGGCGGGGAGGCGGCCGACGCCGCGCAGGCCATGCTGGTCACGCTCTGGAACGGGGCCATGGCGGGCGGCGGCGTCCTGGGGGGCGTGCTGCTCGGCTCCGTCGGCAGCGACTCCTTCCCGTGGGCCGTACTGCTGCTCCTCGCACCGGTGTTGGCCGTCGTCCTGGCCGCGCACCGACACGGCTTCCCCGCCAGCCGGCGCACGGGCTGAGCCGCCCGGGCGCGCTCCGACGGCGTGGGCCGGGCTGCCGTCTCCGTCCGGCCACTCCCACTCGACGCCGTACACGCCCGGGGCGCACGGGGTGGACAGCAGGTGCGCCGTGTGGAAGGCGTCGGGGGTCACACGGTGTCGGTACCGGGGTTCGGCGCCCGGCCGTTCGCCGTACCGGCGCCAGCGGTGCGTGGGCAGCGCCCGTGGGTGGAAGCGCGCCCGGAGCGGACAGCTGGTCGGCGAGCCGGTGGCACGGCGGTCGTGGCGGTGGGAGGCGCCGGACGTGGACACGGAGCGCGGGCGGTACGCGACCACCGCCGTCTCCGTTCCTGGCCAGTGCGCGTCCGAGCGGGGCCGCGGCGCTCACGCGGCCCAGGTCGGGCAGGAACCGGGCGGGCACCGACGGCCCGTGCGGGATGGCGAGGTCGATCGACTCGGCGTTCGGCGCGTCCGGGGAGTGGATGACGGCCAGCTCCCCGACGCCGTCGCGGAGGCCGCCGACCACGGTGGTGACGTTGGTCTCCCGGACGTGGCGGTGTTCGTCGAGGGTCACGGTCTCGTGGACGACCAGCCGTCGCGGGTCGGCGTTGAGGTGGGGGAAGGCGTCGCCCGGTATCCGCTCGACGTCGGGGCCGGGGCGGTAGACCCGACGGACAGCGGCCGGGTCGTGTCGTGGCGCGCGCCCGCGCGGCCGGTTGGGTCCCAGCGGCGGGCGCGGGGTGTCGGGTGGCAGGCGGAGCGGCGGCTCCAGCGCGTCGACGGCGCGCAGCGACCGGGGCTTCCCGGGCCGGCCGCGCCCGCTCCGCCCGTAGCTGAGGGTGGCGAGGCTGACCGAGATGCGCTGCGCCCGGAGGTGGTGGCGCACCCGCTCCGGGGACAGCCTCGCACCGCTTGCGGGCGTGCCGGAGGACGGCGGCGAACGTCGCGTCCGGGCCGTGGGCGTGGAGGGCGTTCGGCACGGCTTCTTCCGGCGGACACGGGGGCGGTCGGCGCCCACGCCTGGCCCGTACGCGGGGCACGGGGGCGACTCGACGGCGGTCAGGCGGGGGGACGGTGCGCGGGAGTGTCGCCGCCACGGGCCGCCCACCCTGTGCGGGGGGCGGCCCGTGG